>NZ_QTZO01000007.1 GCF_004025585.1 Pseudodesulfovibrio sp. S3 | reverse complement strand
CAGATGGCCACGCAATGTCTGTCGCACCACTCCCTGACAAGTTCCAGATACAGCTGGTAATCCGCCTCGCAAAAGAACGTGGGCAATCGACGGTTTCCTCGCTGCACCACATGGTGGGCCTCACCGGGTACGACAATACGAGCAATTCTCGGCATGGGCACAATATCCTACATGGACTCTACCAAGTCAAGAATTAGGTATACTGTCCCCCTAATTCCCTGTCCCCCTAATTCCCTGTCCCCCTAATTCCTGTCCCCTCGCCGATGGTGGCGCGGTTGATCTGGCGGCGGTCGTGGGAGGAATGGGGGGGGGAATTATGTCAGGGAACAAAAGAAAAGGCCCGGTTGCGTCGGGCCTTCTTGAATCATACCTATTATTGATGGACTGTTAATTAGTAAGGTGTACCCAAAATTCCCAGTAACTAAATCTTTATAATTTTTTTGTCCTTTAGAAAACACTCTAAATCCTTTAACCGAAGATAGCCTTTGTGTTCAATATATTTTCCCCATTCTTCCGCCTTGATAAATGGAGGCATGGTTATTCCAATGCTTCGAATGTATTCCTTAACTGTTGAAATGTCATTCGGCTTGTTCAATACAATATTATCAACGCTTTCCCATATCAATTCACATTCTTCGCAGACATATATTATTTTGCTTAAACTTAGAATATTTATTTTTTTTAATCGACCATCATGCAAAATGGGGCAGTAGACAATATCATCACTGTCAATTTCTATATAATCTATCATGTTGAACCTTACTTAATGGGATAAGAAGAAATAATTTCACATGTTCCCTTCCTAACTACTATTCGAATTGATGTTTCACCATTTGTGCCAACGACTTTGTTCATATTGGGCTCAAAAATATGGACCGCTCCTTCGGTCCTTGGATTCCCTTTCATCTTCCAAGCCTCGTCGACTAAGCCGAGGATTTCATGCTTCTCAACATTAAACACTGAGTGCTGAGCTTTCTTAGGATTTGACTCCCCGTGAGCCAACACATGCTTAATCCTGTTTCCAAAGTTGGGATCATCTCCATAGACTAAACCCGCAGGACTCTTCCAAGTTCCAGTACTCTTATCATAAGATAACTTAGTCCGTGAAGAACTACCCAACCCCTTATCGCCAAGAACTGCCTTGCCGCCAACAATAGACCCAAGGGAACCGATAAACAGATTAAGCCCAAACTTGGATGCATCGATATCCTCCTGAGCGGGTGGATAAGCGAGTTGGGTGGAGTCTTTCCCGCGCCCTAATACTGCGGCAATTTCTGTTCCAACCTCAGTTGACAATTGCTCAATCTTATCACCAATTAGAATTAGAGGGACAGTATACCTAATTCCGCTTCTTCGGGCCGGGTTTCCGGCGTCGCAAGTCCACTCCTGTACGGGCTTGCAACCGATCGAAAAACGCGTCGTTGCCGAGTGGGCGGCCTGTCCGTGCATGCTTACTCAAGGCATCCATAGCATCCTGCGCATCCCCTGAGGCTATGAAGCTTCGCCAATCCGGAACCATGGAAAGCAGAGGCCCTGCCTTTACCAGAATATCGTCCCTCCCTTGCAAATGGGCCAAGGCGCTGCTCCAGGGGTAATCGGCAGGGTCCGAGACCATGCCTGCACGCACGGGATTGCGTTCGATATAGCGGGCAGCCGCGAGCGCATGCGCCTCATCCATGACAAAGGAGGAAAAGCGATCCTGCCACAGGTGGCCGGTCCATCCCTCACGCTTGTTGACATGGAGCGAGTAGCGGCGGTGAGCCTCCCCGAAAGCCAGGCGCAAACCGCTTTCGGTCTCTGGAACGGCAATCAGATGCACATGATTGGTCAACAGGCAGTAGCACCAGATGGCCACGCAATGTCTGTCGCACCACCCCCTGACAAGTTCCAGATACAATTGGTAATCCGCCTCGCAAAAGAACGTGGGCAATCGACGGTTTCCTCGCTGCACCACATGGTGGGCCTCACCGGATACGACAATACGAGCAATTCTCGGCATGGGCGCAATATCCTACATGGACTCTACCAAGTCAAGAATTAGGTATACTGTCCCCCTAATTCCCCCCTAATTCCCACTCGCCATCTCCTCAATCGCGGCACTATCAATATACACCGTGACCGAGGTCTTCTTGTCCTTGGTGATCTCCTGTGCTTTGGCGAGGTCGCGGTTCAGGCCCTCCAGCCCGGCATCGGGGTCGGAACGGATGATGATCTCGCCCTCGCCGATGGTGGCGCGGTTGATCTGGCGGCGGTCGTGGGAGGAATGGGGGGGGGGTATGTAAAAGAAAAGGCCCGGTTGCGCCGGGCCTTTAAGCGGTTAAATACGTATGATCTCACTCTAATTCCTAGCAAAACAACAAAAACAAGACCTGCCCCCATTCTTATGATTCTTGTTATTTTTTATATGTAACTATGTACTTGCCTGCAAGCTGCTTCTTGAGCTGAGGATATAAATACTGTCCTTCTTCCTCAAGAGCTTGGGTGAGAAGCCTATTAGCACTCTTTGAAGAAAAACCAATTTCAGAGGGATCCTCTTGTACATAAGTAGACTGGAATACTTTATTCCATTTTTTTATATCTCTTTTTAATTTATCATCAATCGGTAAATCGTCTGCTTCCAAGGTGTAAATTGCTCCGCTATCGTTACTATACCATAAAGGAGAAGTGAGCCACTCAAGCATCAATCTAATTTTGTCCATAGCTATTTGCTCCATGGATAAGATGTTACGACAAAACCGTTGTTACCAATTACCACTCCCAAATCAAAGTCTTTCCCACCATAGTTCACTCTATAAATAGACAGGCCAGACTTTGTCACGGTGAAAGGGGCCTTGGTGGCAACTGTCTCCGTGAGAAGATTGATGGAATTAGAGGGACAGTATACCTAATTCCGCTTCTTCGGGCCGGGTTTCCGGCGTCGCAAGTCCACTCCTGTACGGGCTTGCAACCGATCGAAAAACGCGTCGTTGCCGAGTGGGCGGCCTGTCCGTGCATGCTTACTCAAGGCATCCATAGCATCCTGCGCATCCCCTGAGGCTATGAAGCTTCGCCAATCCGGAACCATGGAAAGCAGAGGCCCTGCCTTTACCAGAATATCGTCCCGCCCCTGCAAATGGGCCAAGGCGCTGCTCCAGGGGTAATCGGCAGGGTCCGAGACCATGCCTGCACGCACGGGATTGCGTTCGATATAGCGGGCAGCCGCGAGCGCATGCGCCTCATCCATGACAAAGGAGGAAAAGCGATCCTGCCACAGGTGGCCGGTCCATCCCTCACGCTTGTTGACATGGAGCGAGTAGCGGCGGTGAGCCTCCCCGAAAGCCAGGCGCAAACCGCTTTCGGTCTCTGGAACGGCAATCAGATGCACATGATTGGTCATCAGGCAGTAGCACCAGATGGCCACGCAATATCTGTCGCACCACTCCCTGACAAGTTCCAGATACAATTGGTAATCCGCCTCGCAAAAGAACGTGGGCAATCGGCGGTTTCCTCGCTGCACCACATGGTGGGCCTCACCGGGTACGACAATACGAGCAATTCTCGGCATGGGCGCAATATCCTACATGGACTCTACCAAGTCAAGAATTAGGTATACTGTCCCCCTAATTCTCATCACACTCATGCGGGCAAAAACCTTATAATTCAAGACCTGACCCCGTTCTTTACTTCTTGTAACAGGTCACAGATTCGACAAAGAGATTTCACATACATATCACATTTATGCTTTTCAATATCAGTTAATGATGTCTGAAAAGTGCTAATTAATGCCTCAATATAATGAAAATCAATAGTCACCTCCCTCCCATTAACAACTGAAAATGCCATGCCGAGATAGTAACTATCTGTTTCAATTAACTCTGAAATAAAATCAGCATAGATATCATTTTCACCAGCTGTAGGAATCTGTATTGACATATGACTTTTAATTGCTTTACTTAATTTTTCCATGTTAGTCCCAATAAGTAACTAGTTTTCCACCTTTAGTCCAATAGCCACCTTGTCTTACTGCCTTTCCGTTGACAATAGTCTTGATTTGAACTTTGAGACCTGGTGTGCCATCTTTAAGCAATACCTCTTGAGCCTCGCCTTTATGTTTTGAGAAAAACTCCATTGCATCATTGGTGTACTCTTCTGCGCTTCGACCTTTGCCATGTTTAGCAAGATGATAATCAATGGAACTAGTTGTATCTGGAAATGTTCCTTGATGCCAATTTTCTTCAACCTGAGTAACAACACCATTATAATCAACCTGCCCACTTGTATCTCCGCTGACCGTGCCGGAATCCACAAGTCCAGAATCGTCTGGTGTAGTCGTGCTTCCGCTGTCAACGACGGTGTCACTTGGAGATCCTTCTGTGCCAGTGCTTACACCATTGGTCGGAGTAGAAGAGGGTATCCCGATTATCTGTTGTTTCTCTTCGTCTGACAAGCTTGCACTCAGATTGGCAGCAAATTGTTTCAGTGCTGCCAAAGCACTGGCAGATCCTTGCCGTATTTCGTCCTGATGGGTTTGGATATAAATCGCACCTGCGGCTGTTCCCACCATCAAAGCAAGTACAACTGGATTGAGAGTGCAAAGAACGAATAGAAACTGAGCGGCATTATTAGCGGCTGCATTTTCTCCGGCATTGGCTGCCGTATCAATATCCTGACCAGCCGCAGCAGCTGCGAGCCCTGCGGCAAGCTTAGAAAGGTCCACGCCCGCGTCAGTCCATTCCTTGATACGACTAGAAGCAATGTCACCCGACAACAACGCTTCCTCAATTTCGCCCGCCAGAGCCTCACCGGTTATCTCGCCGACGACACCACCGATGGCTCCAGAGACACCATCGCCGCCCATTGCCACATCCATGGCACCGCCTAAGGCGGCATGGGCGATCTTGTGGGTGACGTAATTCAGATCGCCATCGGCGTAGGCCGAACCGATTTCGTTAGCGAGTTCAGCACCTAATGAGGAGACCGCAGCACTGCGCATATTCGCCAGGAGGTTCTCGCCCAAGTTGCCGCCGTTGATGGCGGTGTCTACTCCGGTGCTTACTCCGGCCTGGATAGCGTTGTCCTGAAGGCTCTGGGCAAGGTCGGCGATGAAGGAGGCCTCGTTGACAGTTTCGCTCGCATCTGAGGCTGCTTCGGTGGCTGCGGCAACTTGATCGCCACCATTGATGTAATCCGTGAGTCCTTTGCTCAGCCCAGCCGTGAGCATAGCCGTAGCCAGTGCGCGGATCGTGTCGATGGAGGCCAGAGCCTGCAACGCGGCTCCGATGTCGCCACCGTTGCCGACAATCTGCATGCCTGCCTGGATGACCAGGGAGTTGAAGCCTGCTGCTACGGCGGCTGTCATTGCAGAGTCTCCAGCCATTTTTAAGACGCCCGTGGCGAAACTCTGGCCGCCGGGAGTAAATGACAAAGCTACGGCCATGGCCAGAGACACGAGCTGCATGCCCGGTCCTCCGATGCCGCTATCGGATTCCTTCCATTGGTTGTGCACTTCCTGCACAGCCTGCCAATCCACGTCGTCACGCTGGGCTATCTCGCCCATCCATTCCAGGCCCGGTGCCTGGGCCAGTTGGGCGATGTCCTCCTGGACGTTGCCGGTCTCCTTATACTGGACCACCACGCCCTCGGCCGTGGTGATGGTCAGGCCACCTCCAGCTGTGATCTTGGTGTGCTGGACGGTCTCGTCATTGGTGCCCTCGTCCGAAGTGGACCAGGAAAAATACCCGGTACTCGATTTGACCACCCGCTCATACTCGCTGTCCTTGGTCACCAGCATGGCCACCTGGCCATCGGTACTGGTGATCTCGGTCTCATCTCCGGATTTGATGGTGGCGGCCTTGAGGGTGATGTCGTTTTTGGCTTCCAGCGCAACTTTACCGCCGCCTTCGACTTCGCTACGGACGGTGGATACACCGTTGTGCTCACTGAGCTCCATGGAGCCGGTGCCCATGAAGCCGGATTTTTTCTCCTCGTTCTTCTGGTAATGTTGTTCCTCGCCCGAAGCGATGAGCAACTCATTGGCGGATTTCAGCGTGATGTCATCTTCTGCTTCGAGTTTGCTGCCGACGACGGACAGGCTGCCGGTTGCGTCCGAGGTTCCCGACTCCATCGTGACTGAGCCGCCGGACTTGATGGAAGAGGCGACATTCTGCTTTTGCTGTAGAACGGCAGTTTGGGATTTCTTGCCGCCGAAGAGACCTCCTCCACCGCCGGAGATGTGGGAATAAAAGTCTGTGCTGTCTGTTGCAGCCGTGACAGACACATTGCCACCGGCCTTGATGTTAGTGTCGCCGCTGGACTCAAGTTGGCTGCCATGGACAGCAACATCCTTTCCGGCTTCAATCTTCAGGTTGCCGCCGGTATCGACCGTGCTCGACCGATTGTGTGTGATATCGGTGTGGGTGCTGAATCCCGACCCACTCAATTTATTGGCATACTCCAACTCTTGGGAACTGATGACCACAGAGTCTCCCGCCGAGAGGGTCGTATCCCCCCCTGACTTCAGATCCGTTCCCACAACAGTGACGTTGCCTCCCGCCTGTATGGAAAGACTGCCCGTGGATGAAATGTTTGCTCTCTTGGACACTTGGTCATAAGCGGTGCCAAGCCCAGAAAACTCCACGGTTTCAGACGTGGAAACCACATCTTTTGCTGCCGTTAATGCTACAGTGTCACCGGACACGGTGCCGCCGGTGTTATAGATGGAGTCCGTGGCCGTAATGGAGATATCCTGTCCGGCGACCGTGCCGCCCATGTTGAAAAACGATTCAGCCGTGGCGGTAAGCTGACCATCGGATTTTATCAGACCTGCATTTACCACAGTATCGGCGTCGATCTCCACTTCCCTGCCGATGATGGACGAGCCGTCCTGAATAATGTCCTTCATACTATTGGAGCAGAGGTAGACCACCGGTACCAACACTTCCTCGCCGTTGACCGTCTGCCGTTCAAGCCAGACAATATCCTGGGTCAGAGCGGCAACCTGCTCCCTGGAAAGGGCCACGCCCACACTCAGGCTGAGACCGGTCTGAGCCTGGACCGCATTATCCATGAGCTTGACGAACTGCTCGGTGTCCGTGGCGACCCCGTCTTCAAGGAACCGGCGGCCTGTCAACTCCTGGATCTGCTTGCTCACCGTTGTGGTTTCGCAATATCCGTCACACAGCCGCTTGTTCGCGATGTCGTTGGGGTCGAAGCCCATGTGCGTCAGGGCATAATCCGAGCCAAAGAAGTTATTCAGATCCGTCAGGTTCGGGTTGGTTTCAATCTGGTAATTCTGGGCAGGGTCAGTATTGGGCTGAAACAGGCCATTACTGGGCAAGGCATTGGTGATGGCAGCGACATCGTCCACTTTTTGGGCCTGGCTCGCCGGGTCGGGAGGATTGAGGACCCCGTTGTGCTCGACCACACCGTTGGCAACCACACCGGAACTAATGCTTACCTTGCCACCCGCTTCAAGCAGACCATAGGCAGAGTCGATGGGAGTCAGAGCCGTTTCCTTCCCTCCGCCGGTGGGCACAATGTGCGGAGTACTGTGGCTGTGGTAGACGCCACGACCCCACTCATAGGTCGTACGCTTGTAGATCCCCTGACCCACGTTTGCAAAAGTATCGGCATTGATCTGGATGTCGCCGGTGGCTGAGGTGATGGTGCTGACGTTGTTAGTGGCTGTGTCCGCTTCCACGAGAATATTGCCCTGAGCGGCAATGGCTGCCCCTTGGTCCTGGCCTGTAGCCGTATCTTGAGTGACCGAGGCGGCCACAAAATAGCCACTGGTGAAAGCCTCTATGGTTCCGAAGTACAGTTTTCCCGTATTGACCATCGTGCGAACCTGGTCCACGAGCAGGATTTGATCGGCAGTTAGGGCATCGGGGTCAGCGGCCTGGGCAGCGTCTACGATAGCCAGGGCGTCGAGCATCTCCTGCCGTGAATGGGCGTGGCGAGAAGAATCAAGCCCAATAGCCTCCAAATGGCCCGGATAAATAAGAGCTATGGTTCTGGGCGGTGATCCCAACGGCGCACGCCCAGTGTAGAGTTCAAAAATTGTATCGGTCCTGCCCCTATTGCGATCTCTTCCGGTCCAGTATCCTGCTTCTTCGTAGAACAGTACTTGGTCGCCCTCGACCAGGGTGAACAGCGAGTTGTTGTTATTGAATGTCTTGGCACGGAAGGTCAGCCCTCCATCAAGCGACTCTATGACCGCAGAGTCATTGTGCAGCGTCTCCATCTTCTGGCCCGCTGCTGCGCCTTCAAACACCATGTCACCCTTGGAAAGAATGGTGCCTTGGTTATTGTGCAGGGTGTCGCTGATCCGGAAAAGGCCGGTGCCCCCGGAGTAGAGCGTGCCGATATTGTTGAGGAAGGTCGCGGAGACGGTCAGATCAGTGTCGGCAGCAACAAGGTGCCGGTTATCCAGGGTGCCCGCATTGACCACGACCTTGGCCGCGCTGATTACGGCAGCATCCGTTGGATCGACCTTGGTCACGGTGACGGTCTGGCCGGCAATGGTGGCCGTGCCTGCGGCCTTGACCGTGCCGGATATCTCCACGGCATCGCTATTCGAGGTGAGCGCCAACGTTCCTGCCGAAGAGGCGCTGTCCTTGATCTGAATCTTGCCGTCCGCCGTCATTTCCAGATGCTGGGTTGCCTGGACAATGCCCTGGGTGTTGACACCCACGCCTGCCTCGGTGCCGACGAGCTTGATGCGGCCCGCGTACATGCCGCCCAGGGCGGTGGAGTCAATGGAAACAGTCGGGACCGGGGAGCCGTCTGCCGCAAGCGGAGTCGCGGTCTCCGTGGCCGGGTTATACAGGTTGCGGCCAGTGACGATGTTCAGCTTCTTGGCATAGATTTCGGCATTGATATTGGCAACACGCGTGACCAGCTCGAATGCGTCGATGTTGTTGGCGTTGATACCTGCGCCGTGCACGAGGATGTCACCGCCGGAGACATTCAGCCCGAGCAGATTGTTGCCGCTGAACTCCGGGGTGCCGGTGACCAACGAGGCCTTGGGCGTATTGATAAACCCGCCGCCGTTGACGGAAATACCATTGGGGTTGGCGAGGATGTAGTTGGCGGCCTGGCCGAATATCTCGGTGAAGCCCTGGATATTCGAACGCCCGTTGCCGGTCACCTCATTGAGGATGGTGGAAGCTGCCCGGCCATTGAAATTAGGGTTGGAAGCAAGTGCACCGCCAAGTTGGGACACACCGACCCCGGTGCTGTTGTTGATGACGACGCCCTGGGTGCCGACATTGAAGTCCGTAAACTGGTTGTGGGACAGGCCGCTGCCGTTGGGTGCGGCAATGTTGACCACCGGGACGCCGTTCCGGGCGGCCTCCATGGTGGCCTGGTGTTGTGCGGCGGCATTGGGGTCGACATGAATGCCTTCGGCATAGACCAGGGAGGGCGGACACAGGATCAGCCCGATCATGAAGGCAATCAGCAGTTGTTTCAAAGCGTTAAGCATAGCAGTCTCCCACAACTAAAAGGCGTATTGAATGGATGTGTAAAATTCGAGATCGTCGTTTATCATAGAGGCCGGCGCGTCCAGGGGCTTGGCAATGGCCATGTCCATGACAATGTTGCCGCCGGAAGTTCGGACACCGAGGACAGCGCCCTGAAGCGAGCCACGCTCTTCCAGCTCCTTGTCATCGGACTTGATTATTCCGGCATCGTAGCCCGCATAGAGCTGCGCCTTGCCCAGCATCTTTGCCATTAGGGACGCTGTGCCGCTGATGCCGGTCATATCCATGGCCAGCTCATTTCGGATGTACACCCCGGTGTCGCCGCTCAGGCTGTCCTCATGAAAGCCGCGCACCGTATACCGGCTGCCGATACTGATGCGTTCGGCGCTGTAAAGCGTGTGCTCCGACCATTGGCCGGAAAACCTGGTGCTCCAGGTAAAATTGGTCTTTTCGATCGTGAAGGGGCGGTAATAACTCCCGCCGAAGATGACCTTGGAAAACTGGGCGCGGGGAGTGTCCGGTGCGGGATTCCTGTCGCGTTCGGCACCCAGTATGGGAAGGCCATGGCTGATGCCGACTTGTCCGGAAACCAGCCCGCCAAAAAGCCGGTGGCTATGGTTGAGAGAAGCGCCCGCCACCGCCAGGACCTGGCTGGTTGCGGCCAGCTTTACGCCGCTGAAATAGTTTTGGGTGTCACGATGGGTGTAGGAGAGACCAAGTGAGGTTTTGCTGTTGGCATCACGCCTGAGCACCCGGTCCACGGACAGGCTCGTGGTCGTGGTGTTACCGGCGGAGCTGTATTCCGAGGCTCCGCTCTTGATGGTGGTCCGGTAGTCGTACCGGCTGAGTGATGTCGAAAAGGTCCAATATCCCAAAGGAATCGAGTAAAAACCATTGATCGTCCCGCTTTTCTGATGCTCCCCATTGGTCCAGGCTTCGGCATCGCCGTTTATATGCAGATCCAACAGGTCGTTCATTTCGAGCAGGTTGTCTTTGCCAAACGTCAAAATATACTGGTTGCGCCCGGTGGAATCCTGACCGGAGTTATCCAGCCCGGCAGATAACCGCCAAGACCGGGAGGGCTCGTTCTCCACCACAATCCGGCTCGTTCCCGGTTCGTCGCCGGGTACTAACTCCATCTTGGCGTTGTTGGACGGAAGCCGGTTCATTTGATCCAGCCCCTGCTCGATATCGCGCAGATTCAGGTACTCGCCGGCAATGCCGGGGAAGGCTCCCCTGAGTTCTCTGACAGCTCCCTGACCGTCCTTGAACTCAATGCCTTCCACCTTGCCCTCCACAACGAGGATGACCAGATGCCCGGCAGATAAATCTTGCTGAGGAATAACGGCACGTGTGGTGACGTAGCCCTTGTCGATATAGGCGTTGGTCACGTCGCGGACGAGGTTGTTCACGTCATTCAGCGTCAGGCACTTGCCGAGATATTTTTTCGTTATGCTGTCGACTTCAGATCGACTGAGGAGGGTGACGCCCTTGAGTTCAATGGATTTTGCCTGGAAGCACGTTGCACCCGGAGCGGCCTGGGGGACTTCGGGGAGACGCAAGTCTTCACCGGAAGGCGGCTTTTCAAGCCCCTCCAGGTGTTGGCGTTCCAGCTCCTGGCGACGCTGTTCCTGCTGTTGCTGAATCTGCTGTTGCTGTCGGATGGCGTCGTCAATGGGTGCGCCGCAGCAAAGGCTGGGTGCAAAAAGCGCGATACACAAAAGAAAATAGAATGCAAATTGTCGGTGGCAGCGAGTGCCTCCACCGTGCTTTCTCTTGTGAAAGAGAAGCATCCCCCGCTCTTTGACCACAGCAAAGCCCTCGCAGCTTGCCGCATGGCAAACTCGGTTAGGCCAAAATTTAGACTATGATAGGAGAATGGAAGCTCTGACGCAGCTTTCACTCGGCAACCCGGCTGTCTTCAATCAACATGAAGACCCGTGGCTTTCCGTCTCCGCCTCACGACGAATTTGGCTTTATTTAGAATATCAATTGGTTAAGATTCCACCCCGGAATCACATTCAGATCAGCAATGAGCTCTATAGAGGATAGATATACAAAACTCAACAAAGAATGCAGCAGTGCATTAAATATGGACATTCAGATAGCCGACAGCTGTCAGAATACTTAAAACGTTAACAAATGCTTAAAAATTTCATTACGCAGCACAAACGATAAAATTTGGCATAAAAAACACTGGTCTGACATAGATCTCTCTCCATATAAGGGAAACCATGAGGTTAAAGAGATCACGTTTATCGGGCGTATTTCGGATCGCCTCATTGAACATTTCGTTGCAGGCACCCCATCCCGAACTGCCAGTGACTTGGTAGGGGTAAACCGCAATACGGCAATTAGCTTTCACCAAAGATTGCAGTGTATTATAGACCATCAAACGCCCTCAGTTGAGATGTTTTCTAGTGAAGGTGAATCGACGAAAGCTACTTTGGTGGCTACAGGCGTGGGATTCGAGGCCGAGGAACTGCTGGCAAAGTCGCAGTATTTGGCATTCTTAAGCGGAATGGAAAGGTCTTCGCTCAGATTCTGCCAAATACTCAATCAAAAACCGTAAAAAAGAGCATCGACTCTCAGGTACAGCCCGATAGCGTTGTTTATACGGATGGATTGTCGTCATATAAAATACTGGATGTATCTGAATTTAAACACTATCGCATCAACCACCTGAAAAGGTATGTTGATGGACACAACCATATCAATGGAATTGAGATTTTTTGGAACCAGGCCAAGCGCCAACTGAGGAAATACAATGGGATTCCTCGCCAGTATTTTTGGCTGTATTCAAAAGAATGTGAATTCAGGTGTAATTACGGCTCTCCAAAAGAGCAGTTATCTATGTCAGCCCAAAAAGTTCAAATCCGCATGGCGGGTTTGAACCTTTTTTTGGTCATGAGATTATGAGTATCGACTCAGAGGAGGAATAGATGTGTCCCACCTCAGTACGGCACGGCGGATACTCCGAGTTCAGATATTGTTCCAATGCCGCCCCTTCCAGATGAGCTTAACAGCCCAAATCATACCCCATTTCCGACTCGTCAGGCTAACGGCCACGCAAATGATGCCAAGTCTCCATATTGATAATATAAATTGCCACCATTGATACTTTCGCTGTATAGCCCAATACAATTCATCATAGTGGGAGGCTTAATTGCGCGCAATACATAGCATAATTGGTGATAAAAGCCTGGATCGCACAAGCAGCGATCCAGCCGGCGCCATCAATACGATGGCGTTCGCCGGGCTGGACATCGGTTCAACAGCCACCAAGGCTGCGATTATAGACGGGATTTCCAATGAAGTGATCGCTGTTGCCGAGAAAAGCACTGGCTGGAATCCCAAAGCGGCGGCCCAAGAGGCTTTGGAGGAAGCTCTTTCCCTCCTGCCCTCCTCCGATTTTGAAATTATCCGAACGGTCGCAACGGGGTATGGCCGGAATATGGCCTCCGGGATTGACAAACGGGTAACGGAAATATCCTGCCATGCTCTGGGCGCGAAACATTTGGTGCCTGACGCCATGACCGTGCTCGACATCGGCGGCCAGGATTCCAAGCTCATTTCCCTGGATGAACACGGCAATGTCCGTGATTTCCTCATGAACGACAAATGCGCTGCCGGAACCGGCCGGTTCATTGCCAACATGGCAATAGCATTGGGGGTCGATCTCGATAATTTCGGAGTTCTTGCCTCCTTGGGAAACCCTGCCCCCATTTCGAGCATGTGTGCCGTTTTTGCGGAATCCGAAGTGATCGGCCTGACCGCCTCCGGTGTTTCCCGAAAGGACCTGGCGGCCGGAATCGTGATTTCCATTGCAAAACGATTGACCAGCCTGGCAGGGCGGATTCCACTGACTCCGAATATTGCCTTCACGGGCGGAACCGCCAGAAATGCCGATCTTGCCGAGTGCTTTTCCAAGGCACTCAACATTGAACTCATCGCCCCGCCGCTCGCCCCCTTTGCCGGAGCCATCGGGGCAGCCCTTATTGCAGCAAAAAACGCGTAACTGCATAGCCAATTCATTCTGACAACTTGAAGAAGGAGACTCCATGAACTACGCTTCTATTGACCAGTTGACCACGAGAGCAGAACAGAACCCCTTGGAGGTTGCCGGAGCCAAGGATAAAGGACAAAAGGTTTTCGGTTTTTACTGTCTGTATTCACCGGTTGAAATAGCTCTGGCAGCAGGCGGCATTACGGTCGGCCTGTGCGGCACACGGAACGACCCCATTCCCGCCGCTGAAAAAACACTGCCGCGAAACCTCTGTCCCCTGATCAAATCGAGCTTCGGGTTTGCGGTCGAAGATTCTTGCCCCTACTTCAAGGCAGCCGACCTTATCGTTGCCGACTCCACTTGCGACGGCAAAAAGAAGATGTTCGAGCAAATGGCCGAGCTGAAGCCGCTCCATCTGATGTATCTGCCGCACAATCAGGAACTTTCAGTGACAGCCCCGTTCTGGGAGGGCGAAATACTGCGCTTCAAGGAGCGAGTCGAACTGGAATGCGGGGTCGAAATAACCGACGCCATGCTGAGGGAAGCCATTCAACTGACCAATCGAGAGGCGGCCGCACTCAAGGGGCTCATGGATCTCAACCAACAGTCTCCCGCGCCGATTTCCGGCATGAAAATGCTTGAGATTATTTTCAAAGCGGGCTTCTTTGCGTCCAAGCAGGAGTCTGTCAAACTCCTTGAAGCAGTCGTCGATGAAATCGGCAACACGCCAATCGAAAAGATCAAACAAGGACCTCGTATCATCATTTCCGGTGTCCCCATGGGCATGGGCTCGCACAAGGTCTGCCAGCTCATCGAAGACGCAGGCGGCACTGTCGTGGCGTTTGAGAACTGCACGGGCTACAAGAAGACCATGATGGTGGACACTGACAAGGCTCCGATCACGGCCCTGGCAGAAAAGTATCTCGCAACCCCCTGCTCGATCATGTCTCCCAACCCTGGCCGAATCGAACTCCTCAACACCATGATCGATGATTTCAGCGCAGATGCCGTCGTAGACCTCACGTGGCAAGCCTGCCATACGTACAACGTGGAAGCGGAAACAATCCGCAAGTTCGTGCAGGGCGACAAGAAAATGCCCTACCTGCACATCGAGACAGACTATTCAGATGCGGACACCGAGCAACTGCGTGTTCGCATTGAGGCCTTTCTGGAGATGATCGGGTAAGCAAGGCTGGCGATATTCGCATAATTCCGGGTGGTCAGTAGAAATACTCACCACCCTTTTTTTGTGCAGAAAAGCTGCATGTCCATGGGCAGACTCCACCTGAACGGACAAGACATCCCAACGCTTCCGTACGTCGGGTTTTGTCAAAATCAGACATCAGTTTCACGTCCCGCCAGACAAGCTAACGGTTGCCTCGGATTGCATTATGCTGATAGTTCATCCCACATGATCACTTCAGATGAACCCCCAATCAACAGGAAAGCGGCCGAACAGGCGCTCCGTCACATAAATCACCATGGCGGCGTGAACCAAGGCTGGTATGTGGGCATTGATGATGCCGGTTCCAACCGGGACGACAGCAGCCACAAGCACCCCATGCGCTATGAAATGACATCTCGAGACGAGGCCATACACACCATGTCCTGGCTGCTGGACGCCGGGCTTCAAGCTGATGACGAGTACGGCGCAGAGCCGACCATTTTATTCATCTACAAAAGGACTTGAGCCGCTTTTTACAGAGTCACGTTCCCGCCTGTCCCAAGTCATTTGGGATGAAGCCGCCGCGCCTACGGACCGCCTTGGGCTTCTTCGCAGGTAAAGACTTTTCGAGCCCGAAGCAGGGACCGGCACCATCACACAAAAGATGTCAAACCATACCAACACGTTATCAGGCAACACCGTTGCCGGAGATCCAAAGATTTTTGTCGTGGATCACAACCCCGACCGAATAAACATGAGCATTCGATCACCCCTGTGTGCTACATGCAGGATCTGCCCGTTCGCCATGAGTTCTCGTTTTTCTCATGAGAAGCCTTTCATAATTCCGCAAATAGCTTAACATGGATTTCCTGCGCAAAATGAAAAGGCAAGGATTTGGACATAACAACAAAAGTAGAAAAAAAACAGTTCGCCGGCATTGAAACACCCCTTTTCGAACAGAAGAGGCGAACATGTCATCCGAAGGCGCCGCATTGCAACGATTCTGCCGCAGTACCACCAGGGGGGTTACGGAACTCCACCGGGATACTTGTTAAACTTGTGGTGGACTGATTCGAACGGCAGTGCTAGGTTGCGCATCTTCCTTGCTATTGGAGGTTTACATATGTTCGATTTCTTCTGTCTGAATTATAAAAAAGCGGCCATGACGTTTCTCAACCAACACCAGGTCGGACAGCGGCTTTTCTCCTATGGAGACGGCGGCAGAAAAATGCGCTACCTGCGTGAACGGGGATACGTTGTTTCCGACCGTGTCTCTGAAAACCGATGGGTCCATAAAATCGTGAAAAAGCCCTAAGATACGGCCCTCCCATCGAGAACAGCCCTTTGCTTTTCTCGATTTTTCATCCTGTCTCACCCAAAAAAAGACCCTTCCAACCGGAAGGGTCTTTTTTTCTGCCCCGAGTCCTCTCTGCATTCACTTGCTTCCCCCCAAAAAAAACAACCTGTTTCCATTTCCGGCATATAAATTTCTACTTTTTCAGTAGGTAATTTTCGCCACGGTGTTTTTCCAGAAAAACCGTGCCGTCTCTGACCGAAAAGCAGAACTTGAAAACAGTTTTCAACAAAACCTCCTAAACAGGTTCCTCTTTAATTCAATGTAGTTATAATACTTATAAGAATTATTACCAAAATGAAAAATATGCTTGACTAGTGCCTTATATATAACATACCGGCCCGGTATGGAGTAAAAACCTCGCGACCCGGTAGGTATTTTAACCAACCTGGACAGGAGGATTTTAAGACCAGTTTTTTGCGCGGCAATCTCAAGCCGCGCTTGGGGGCCGGAAGAGTCCCGTAAAGGGACTAGGGGAACGGGCCAAGAGGCCGGTTCATTGCCATCAACGCTTTTGAGTAAAGGGATCGACACATGGCAAACGGTAAACGGATACTGCGATTGACTGCCATCGTGATCGCGCTGGTCGGCGTGCTGGGCTTCCAGTTGGAAGCCATGGGTATGCTCGGCTCGGCGGATGAGGCCGCCGGGCGACCGGACGTGATCATGATCGACACCATCGCGAAACTAGAGGTACTCGAACAGTCTGCGGCCGTGTTCAAACACGACGCACACACCAAGGCCCTGAAAGATCAGGGCATGAGTTGCGAATCCTGCCACAAGAAGGACGCCAAGGGCGACATGGCCCTGACCTTCAACAGGCTGGAAGGCGAAGGTCAGCCGGAACTGACCGCGTCCGAGCTCAAAGACATTTATCACGACGGCTGCATCACCTGTCACGTCAAGAGCGACGACAAGGGATTCAAGACCGGCCCCATGGTCGGTGAATGTCGCAGCTGTCACCAGGCCAAGCCTGAGGTGACCTCCCGGCAGGTGAGATCGGGTATGGACAACATGCTCCACTTCATCCACTGGGATTCCAAGGTCATTCCTGCAGACGCCGGAGAGAAGACCAACTGCGGTTCCTGCCACAAGAAAAAGGGCGAGGAAGACAGCTGGCGCTTCGCAGCCGACAACGCTGGAAAGAGCACTCAGGAAGTCTTCCACAACCAGTGTGTCACCTGCCACCAGACGCTCATCGAAAAGAAAGCGGAACGCAGCGGCCCGGTACAATGTGCAAGCTGTCACGGCACAGAGGAAGTGGCCAAACGCAACGTCGAGCTGGCCAAGGACCTCAAGGCCATGGGCGGAGAACTGCCGCGCCTGCCGCGCAAACAGCCTGACGCTGTCCTGATGATGCCAAAAGCCGAAACCCCTGCGCCTGAAAAGGTCTCGGGCATGGCGTACGTTGCCTTCGATCACAAGTTCCATGAAGGAAAGGTGGACAACTGCCTGACCTGTCACACCAAGGGTGTCAACGCCAAATCCGACGAAATGACCTTCGAAGCCCTGCATGACGTCAAGTCCGACAGCTCCTGCATCGGGTGTCACGCCGTGGAACAGAAGAAGCCCGAATGCGCCGGTTGCCACGCAAGCCGTCCCGCTGCCAAGGTGCTCTCCGATGCCTCCTGCGTCGCCTGCCACAACGTGGGCAACCAGGAAGACGGCTCCCTCAAGATGCTGGCCGCCGCTCCCAAGGAAACCCTGGCAGCCAAAGCCGCCACCGTCATCGCAGCCCGTCCCCAGAGCCCGGCTCAGGTGGCTGTGGAGGACATCCCCGAATTCGTGAACATCGGGGTCATCTCCGACAAATACCTGCCGAGCAAGATGCCCCATCGCAAGATCGTGCTCTCGCTCATGGACGGCATGAAGGACAGCCAACTGGCCACCGCATTCCATGCCGCGCCTGAGGCCATCTGCGCAGGCTGCCACCACAACAGCCCGGCCACCAAGACGCCGCCCAAGTGCGCCTCCTGTCACGGCAAGCCGTTCGCTGTCGAGGGCAAGCCCGGCCTCAAGGCCGCCTACCACGGCCAGTGCATGTCCTGCCATACTGAAATGAAACTCGAAAAGCCCGCTGCCACCAATTGCGTTGCGTGCCACGAGAAGAAAACCAACTAACCGAAGGAGTAAATGATGTTACGCAGAACATTCCTCGGATTGTTGGGCGCCGCAGGCGCGAGCGTCGCGCTTCCCGTGTCGGCTACGGCCGGGGGCAAGAAATTCGGCCCGCATCCCGACACCAAGGGCGTGCTCTTTGACGCAACCCGCTGCATCGGCTGCCGCAAGTGCGAGCTGGCCTGCAACGAAGTCAACGAGCTGCCAGCGCCCGATATGCCTTTCGACGATCTGACCGTGCTGGAGACCCGGCGCCGGACCGACGAAAAGACCTATACCGTGGTCAACAAGTACCAGGGCAAGACCGGCCCGGTGTTTCGCAAGTCTCAGTGCAACCATTGCCTGGAACCCGCCTGCGCCTCCGCCTGTTTCGTCAAGGCCTTCAAGAAGGAACCCAACGGTGCCGTGACCTACGACGCTTCCGTTTGCGTCGGCTGCCGCTACTGCATGGTTGCCTGCCCGTTCTCGATCCCGGCATACGAATATGACGAGCCGCTGACCCCGAGGGTCATGAAGTGCACCATGTGCGCACCCCGCCTGGCCGAAGGCAAGCTCCCCGGCTGTGTGGAGAAGTGTCCCAAGGAGGCGCTGACCTTCGGGCCGCGCGCCGAACTGATCAAGATCGCCCGCGAGCGCATCAACACCTACCCCGAACGCTACGTGGACCACGTCTACGGCGAGCACGAGATGGGCGGTACCAGCTGGATGTATATCTCTGGCGAGCCCTTCTCCGAAATCGGCCTGCGCGAGGACCTGGGAACCCAGTCCGCGCCGGAGCTGACCGCCGGAGCCCTGGCAGCCGTACCCATCGTGGTCGGCCTGTGGCCCGTGCTGCTGGGCGGCATCTATGCCGTGACCCAGCGGAACGCGAAGATCGCCAACGACGAACGCGTCGCAGCTGTCAAGGATGCCCTGAAACGGGCTGGCGAAAAAGCCGAGCAGAAGCTCCACGAGGAGCTGGGCAAGGCCGAACAGAATAGCCAGCGTCGCATCGAGGTCGAGGTCAAGAAGGCCGTTGAAGAGGCTCTCGCTCCCAAGGCAGAGGACGCCGAAACCAACGAGGAGGAGTCCTAGATGTCTGTCGACACCACCATGGCCGAAAAGAGATCGCTCTTCACGCCGTTCAATATCATTGCTGGAATCATTCTCATCGCCGGACTCATCGTCACCGTGATGCGTTTCACCGTCGGCCTCGGCGCCGTCACCAACCTTGACCAGAACAACCCCTGGGGCATCTGGATCGGCTTCGATCTGATGTGCGGCGTTGCCCTGGCAGCCGGAGGATACACCACCTCGGCCGCCTGCTACGTGTTCGGTCTCAAAAAGTTCCATTCGGGGGTCCGCCCGGCCATCCTGACCGCCTTCCTGGGCTATGCCCTGGTGGTCTTCGCCCTGCATTACGATGTGGGCCGTCCGTGGCGTCTGCCCTACCCGATCTTCGTCCAGCAGGGCACCACGTCCCTGCTCTTCGAAGTGGGTCTCTGCGTGTTCCTGTACCTGACCGTGCTGTTCATCGAATTCACCCCGGCCCTTTTCGAATGGCTCGGCATGAAGAAGATCCGCAACGTCGTGGTCAAGCTGACCCTGGCCCTGACCATCTTCGGCGTGGTCCTGTCCACCCTGCACCAATCCTCCCTTGGCGCGCTGTTCACCATCGTGCCCTCGAAGCTGCACCCGCTGTGGTACTCCCAGTACCTGCCGGTCTTCTTCTTCGTGTCGAGCATCTGCGCGGGCCTGTCCATGGTCATCTTCGAAGGAACCCTCTCCCACAAGCCCATGCACCACTTGATGGATGAGGAGTACCTGAGCAACCACGATGGCCTTGTCCTCGGTTTTGCCAAGGCCGCTTCCCTCGTGCTGTTCGGGTACTTCTCCATCAAGCTCATCGGCCTGGCCTACGACAACAACTGGCACTACCTGACCACGGGCTACGGAGCCTGGTACCTGGTCGAGATGCTCGGTTTCGTGGCCCTGCCCTCTTTCCTCTACGCCATCGGCGTACGGGACAAGAATATCACCTTGATCAAATGGGCCGCGGGCCTCACCGTCCTCGGCATTGTCGTCAACCGGTTCAACATCTCCATGATCGCCTTCAACTACCAACTGCCTTCGGCGGAGCGGTACTTCCCGAGCTGGGGCGAGATCACCATCTCCCTGTTCGTGGTGACCATAGGCGTGCTTGTTTTCCGGTTCATCACCACCAGGATGCCCATCTTCTACGTGCACCCTGACTACAAGGACGAACACTAGGAGGCACCCAGATGGAATTCTTCACACTCCAAGACTACTACACGTTTACCAAGGGTACCGTGTACCTGATCATGGGCGGGATTCTCGTAGGGGTCACCCTCTACTGGCAGTTCCTCATGGGCGGCAACAAAAAGGACGACTAGCCTTCAGGGCCATCGTTTTCCGATTAACGATATGACAATCAAGGAGAAGCGGAAATGTACGATTTCCTGACAGGGCCGATGCTCTGGGTGACGTTTCTCGTCAGCTTTGGCGGCCTGCTCGTTCGCGCCGTGATGTACGTCCGAGGACTACACTGGCAGCTCGACCGGGTGGCATACCGCCCCAACATGAAATACGGTATGCGGGGCGGACTACGGTCCATCCTGGCCTTCATCATCCCGTTCAAGGCCCGGCTGTGGCGCGTGCGTCCCGGTTTCACCATCATCTTCTTCGCTTTCCACATCGGGCTGCTTGTCACCCCGATCTTCCTGGAAGCCCACAACGTGATGCTGAGCAAGGCCTTTGGCTTCAGCCTGCCCACGCTGCCCACCATGGTGGCGGACGTGCTCGCCTGGACCTGTCTGGTGGGCGGACTGTTCATGGTCCTTCGCCGTATCGCCTTCCCGGAAGTGCGCATCATCACCACCTTCTACGACTACCTGCTGATCGTCATCACCGTGATGCCCTTCATCACCGGTCTGATCGCACGGTACGAGATGGGTGACTACAACTTCTGGCTGATGGCGCATATCATCAGCGGAGAAATCTGGCTTCTGTGCCTGCCCTTCACCAAGCTCAGCCACGCCGTCCTGTTCTTCATGTCCCGCATGCAGCTGGGCATGGACTACGGCATCAAGCGCGGTGGCATGAAGGGCTCGGACATGGCCTGGTAACCAGGCGTCTCATACAGCCTACTCAGAATGGAGAAGCAAAATGCCTGAAGGAATACTTTGCAACAAGACGCCCATCAACACCGACGAACAGCTCAAGCTGACGCTGTCGGACAAGGGCGGCAAGCAATACTACGAAGAAATGAACCACCTGGAAGTTGACTCCGACAAGCTTTGGGGCGCCATCCAGAAAACCATGAAATCAAGAACCAAGACCTGGCTTGAGATCTGTGCTCACTGCGGCCTGTGCGCCGAGAGCTGCTTTCTCTATCAGGTCAACGGACGCGTCCCCGAACAGGTCCCGTCCTACAAGATCCAGTCCACCCTTGGGGTGATCGTCAAGAAAAAAGGCAAGGTCGACAACGCCTTCATGCAGATGTGCATGGAGACCGCCTGGTCCAAGTGCACCTGCTGCAACCGTTGCGGCATGTACTGCCCGCACGGCATCGACATGGGCGTCATGTTCGGTTACCTGCGCGGTCTGCTCTACTCCCAGGGCTTTGTGCCGTGGGAACTCAAGATCGGTTCCGGCATGCACCGCGTGTACCGCGCCCAGATGGACGTGACCACCGAAGACTGGGTCGATACCTGCGAATGGATGGCCGAGGAGACCGAAGAAGAATGGCCGGGTCTTGAAATCCCCATCGACAAGGAAGATGCGGATATCATGTACACCTGCAACGCCCGCGAGCCCAAGCACTACCCGGAAGACGTGGCCGAAGCAGCCATCCTCTTCCACGTGGCCGGAGAAAACTGGACCGTCCCCTCCGAGGGATGGGAACAGACCTCCCTGTCCATGTTTGCCGGTGACTGGGAATGCTGCAAGGACAACGTCCAGAACGTCTACGACGCCATCGAGCGGCTGCGGCCCAAACGGGCCATCGGCACCGAGTGCGGCCATGCCCACCGTGCCACGGTCATCGAAGGCCCCTACTGGACCGGTCGTCCCGACGGACAGCCCCCCGTGCCCTACATCCACTATGTGGAATGGCTGGCCGAGGCACTGCGCACAGGCAAGCTCAAGATCGATCCGACCAAGCGCATCAAGGAACCTGTCACCTTGCAGGATTCCTGCAACTACGTGCGCAACCAGGGGTTGAAAGACGTCACCCGCGAGATCCTCAGCTACATCGTGGAACCGGGCTACTTCGTGGAAATGGCCCCGGCCAAGGAGCACAACTACTGCTGCGGCGGTGGCGGCGGTTTCAACGGTATCGGCATATACCGCCCCCAGCGCAACATGGCCCTGCGCAAGAAGATGGAGCAGATCATCGATACGGGCTGCAAGCTCGTCATCGCGCCCTGCCACAACTGCTGGGACGCCATCCGCGACCTGGAGGAAGAGTATGAAATCGGCATCCGCTGGTCCTTCCTCAAACCGCTGGTGATCAAGATGCTGGATGTTCCCGAGCATCTTCTGCCCAAGGACGAGTAACCAAAGGACGAGGTGAAATATGTTCAAAAAGATTCTGTTGGCCACCAGCGGAGCTCCGTCCACCTTCGGTGCCGCCCGTGTCGCATTCGACATGGCCAAGCGCTATGGAGCCGAGGTCGTGGTGTTCAATGTCATGGGCGTCCCCACCAAGGCGTTTTCCCAGGTGGTCAATGACGTCCGCACCGGCGAAGAAATCGAGGTTGACGACGAATACCGCGCCTGGGTTGAGGAGGAGCTGAAATCCACCTTCCAGAAGCAGATCGAATCCGTGGAGTTCTCCAAGATCATCACCACCACCGGCGTGCCGCACCGCGAGATCCTTCGCGCTGCCCGCGCCGAGGACGTGGACCTGATCGTCATGGGTGCCAGCTCCGGCGACTCGTCCGCATACCGCAAGGGCTACCCCGGTTCCACCCTGCAACGCGTGGCCAAGGCCGCCCGGTGTCCGGTCATGACCGTGCACCGCGAAACCGCTTCCTACTGGGGCGGCTTCGGCAGCATCCTCTTTGCCACGGACTTCTCCAAACAGGCAGAGAGCGCATTCAAGTATGCCCTGGCCTCGGCCAAGGAACTGGATTGCGATCTGACGCTGTTCCACGCCCTGGATATCAGCGGCAAGGTGCTTGACCAGAACGCCATCGAAGACGAACTCATCGCGGCCCGTGAGCGCATCCGCGCCACCTACGTGTCGCAGATGGGCGACTTCAAGAACTTCGATGTCGAGGTGTGGGAAGGCGTGCCCTATGTGGAAATCGTCAAAATGGCCCGCGAGCGGAGCGCCGACCTCATCGTCATGGCGCACCACAACCGCGAACTGGACCCGGAACTGGCCCGCATCGGCTCCACCATGGAGCAGGTCATCCTGCGCGCCGGTTGCCCGGTGGTCAGCGTCAGCAAGCCTGACAAGGTCTAACGCGTGAACAACGCGCCCGGCATCAGCCGGGCGCGGATAAAATATTAATGCCGCAGTCGGCCTTGGCGGGAGCGACTGCGGCAAATCAAGAATCAATTCAATTGATTCATGCGTACCAGGAGGTATGTTATGTCCAAGAAGATTCTCATTGTCGATGATGACAAGGAAATCCGTTCTTACTTGTCCGAGCTGCTCGGCGACAACGGCTATGAAACCGTGACTGCCACCGACGGCTCCGAGGCCGTGGAGATCGCCAAGGCGGAAAAGCCCGATCTCATCACCCTGGACCTGGAAATGCCCAACGAATGGGGTCCGAGGTTCTACCGCAAAATCAGCCAGGATGAAGAGCTCAAGCGCACTCCCGTTGTGGTCATCAGCGGCCTCAACGCGATCAAGTACGCTATTCCCAAGGCAATCGCAAGCCTCACCAAGCCTTTTGAGCCTGCCCAGCTGCTGAAAATCGTCAAGGACGCTATCGGCTAGTCTGAGCAGTGGGGGGGGGATTTACCGGCCTGCGGATCGGAACCGATCCGCAGGCCGCATCTTCCGACTTGAACTCGCGTGCAGGTTGAGTATACGTTGCTGGCATTGCGGGACATACCCGCCACTCGAACACAGGTAGAGCACATGCCAAAGAAAATCATGGTGGTGGACGACGACCCTGACATCGTCGATTACCTCATCAGCGTATTCGAAGATCACGGATACGACACCTGCCGCGCCTCCGACGGGATATCCGCCTATGAGGTGGCCATGGCTCAAAAGCCGGACCTCATTACGCTGGATATTGAAATGCCCCACGAGTGGGGGCCCAGATTCTACCGTCGGCTGACCAATGAGGAGGAATTTTCGGACATCCCGGTGATCGTCATCAGCGGGCTGTCGGGAATTCATCTGGCCATCCGACGGGCCGTGGCAACCATCAAGAAGCCCTTTGATCCGGCGGATGTGATCCAGATAGTGCGCGAGGCTCTGGGCGATTAGCCGGACCGGCAAACAAGGGACTGGGAAACTCGCTTGCCCCATGCGCAGGGCAGGGAAGATCGGCAAACAGGGCTTTCCCGGAGGGTAAGATGAATTTCAGGAAATTGATGCTCGTCGATGACGAGGCAGGTGTCCGCCGCTTCCTAGGCCTCTCTCTCGTGGACCTCGGCTACGAAGTCGAAACGGCTGCCAACGGCAAGATCGCCATGGAGCTTTTCGACCGTTTCAAGCCCGACATCGTCTTCACCGACATCAAGATGCCCGTCATGGACGGCATCGAACTGCTCAAGGCCATCAAGGAAAAGTCCCCGGACACCGAAGTGGTCATGATCACCGGTCACGGCGACCTTGACCTGGCCATTGAATCCCTGAAATTCGACGCCTCGGACTTCATCACCAAACCCATCAACAACGATGTGCTGGAAGTAGCCCTGGAACGGGCGCGAGACCGCTTCACCATGAAGCGCCAGTTGCGCAACTACACCGAAAACCTGGAAGCCCTGGTCGAGGAAAAGACCCAGCGCATCGTGGAACTGGAACGACAGAAAGCGGCCTCCGCAGTGGTCCAGGGCCTCTCGGCCGCACTCTCGGACGCGGCTCAGGACGTGGAGACCGGCGACGGCCTGTTCAACGAACTGCCCTGTCTGGTCTCCATCCACAACCGCTATCTCGAAATCGTGGCCCACAACACCCTGTTCGAGGAACGGCTGGGCAATCAGGTCGGCTCCAACAGTTTCGACATCTACTCCGACCGCAACTCTCCGGGCAACGCCTGCCCGGTGCAACGGACCTTCGAGACAGGACACGGACAGCGCAGCAAGGAAAATTTCCTCGGAAAGGACGGCGAGGAGATTGCCGTCACGGTCTTTACCGCGCCCATCCCCGGCAACAACGGGGACATCGAACTGGTCCTGGACATCTCCGTGGACATGAGCGAGCTCAAACGTCTTCAGGACGAACTGTTGACCACCCAATACAAATATCAACGGCTTTTCGACGAGGCACCCTGCTACATCACCGTCCAGAACCCCGATCTTACCATTGCCGAGGCCAACAAGAAGTTCGTCGAGGACTTCGGCGAGGCCGCAGGCAAGCCCTGCTTTGCCTACTACAAGCACCGCCATGAGCAATGCAGCGACTGTCTTGTCGAAAAGACCTTCAAGGACGGCCTGTCCCGACAGCGCGAGACCGTGGTCACCACGTTGAACGGCGAGCAGAAGAACATGCTCGTGCAGAGTGCGCCCATCCACGACGCCTCGGGCAAGATCGTCCAGGCCATGGAGATGTCCACGGACATCACCGAAATCCGCCGTTTGCAGGATCACCTGACCTCTCTGGGCATCATGCTCGGTTCCATGTCCCACGGGGTCAAGGGCATGCTCACCTCCCTGGACGGCGGCATCTATCGGCTCGAATCCGGCCTGAACAAGGGTGACGGAAAACGCGTGGAAGACGCCACCAGGACGCTGAAGACCATGATCGGCCGGGTCAAGAAAATGGTCCTGGACATCCTGTATTACGCCAAGTCGCGGGAGCTGGAGGCCGAAACCGTGGATGCCTCCCAGTTCCTCAGGGACACTGCGGCAATAGCTGCGGCCAAGGCTGACGCGGCCTGTGTGGAATTCGTCTGCAACGTGCCCGACGATCTCGGAGAGTTGCAGGCCGACACTGCGGCCATGTCCGCAGCGCTGATCAACTTTCTGGAAAACGGGGTGGACGCCTCCGAACGCATCAAGGGCGGCCGGGTGGAGCTGGCCGCCGAGCGCCAAGGAACCGATCTGGTCATCACCATCACCGACAACGGCATGGGCATGGACCAGGAGACCAAGGAAAAGATCTTCACCCTCTTCTTCTCGTCCAAGGGCAAAAAAGGCACGGGCATCGGACTGTTCATCTCCAATCAGACCATAGAACAGCACGGCGGCTCCATAACGGTAGCCTCCTCCCTGAACCAGGGGTCGACCTTCACCATAACCCTGCCGGAAAAGGCCGGACGGTAGTTTGCCACCGAGCCGAATGGCCCGATTGATCTTCCCGTATCTTTTCCATATGCTGGATGGCGCAATGAATTCACTCACCATCTACGCCACCAGGGACAGGCATTTATGAAACTGACCACACGCAGCAGATACGGCACCCGGTTGCTCCTGGACATCGCCCTCCACTCCAAGGACGGCACCCCTGTCCCGAGCAAGGACACTGCCGAGCGCGAGGGGTTATCCATCAAATACCTGGAAAAACTCATCAAGATGCTCAAGCAGGAAGGGTATGTGACCGGCAAGCGCGGCCCCAACGGCGGCAACGTCCTGGTCAAACGCCCCGAGGACATTTCCATCGGCGAGGTGGCCCGCATTCTTGACGGCGAAGAACAGGTGCTGGGCTGCGAGGGCGACGTGTCCACCTGTCCGAGGGCAGCGGTCTGCCTGAAGCGCTCCATCTGGGACGACGCCAGCATGGCCATGTACAAGATGCTCGATTCCTATTCCCTGGCCGACCTGATGAAGGACGCGTTCCTGTGTCCGCAGAACCCGCCGCTCCAAGAGTAGCATCCGGCCGCAATCCATGCCCCACGGGCCAAAGGAGTGAGCATGTTCAAGAGATTCCGCGAAAGCCTGATCGCCAAGATGATCCTGTCCGGCGGAGTCACGCTCCTGTTCTGCATCTTCCTGTGGAGCGGGTTCAACGTCTATTACTTCAAGCGCAACGTCCTCTCCAACGTCATGTCGGACATCGAAATGATCTCCGACACCATCATGCTCGCCCTGCACTATGCCATGATGCTCGACAACGAAGAGGACATCAAAGAGAACATCAACAACATCAGCAAGCAGGAAGAAATCGAATCCATCCGCGTCTACAACAAACAGGGACGCATCGTCTTTTCCAACATTCCCGAGGAGATCGGAACCGTTATCGGGCTTGAATCGCCCTCCTGCTGGAACTGCCACCAATACGACCCGCCGCCGCCCACCATGCCCCTGTCCAAACGGACCCGGATGGTCGAGTCCGGCAAGCGTCAGCTCATGGCCATCATGACTCCCATCGCCAACACCGAAGGATGTTCTCCCGGTCCCTGCCATGTGCACAAGGAGGACGAACAGGTCCTCGGCCTGCTGGACGTGACCGTGAACATGGATGCCAAAAATTCCATGATCATGCTGTTCGAGCGGGCCAACATGGGCATCTCCATAGTGGTCTTCGCGGCCACGTTCCTGGCCCTGTTCGCCTTTACCTACAAATTCATCTTCCGGCCCATCAAACGTCTCATTTCCGCCACCGAGGGAATCAGTGCAGGACGGACCTTTTCGGACATCAGGATCGAGCAGGTGGACGAAATCGGCACCCTGGGCCAGGCCTTCAACATGATGGGCCAGCGTGTTCACGAAAAGCACCACGAACTCATGGAACAGCGCGAGGAATTCCGCAACCTGTTCGAAAACGTCCCGTGCCTGGTCAGCGTGGTGGACACCGATTACCGGGTCATCCGCCACAATTCGGCCTATGAACGCCACTTCGGATTGCCCATGGGAAAACGGTGCTGGCAGGTGAACAAGGGGAGAATCGAAAAATGCGAGGTCTGTCCTGTGGACCGCACCTTCAAGGACGGACTGTCCCACATGTCCGAGGAATCCGGCCTGTCCAAGGAAGGCATGCCCATCCACTGGATAGTGTACACCTCACCCGTCAAGAACAAGGACGGCCGGGTGGTGGCGGCCATGGAGATGATGATCGACATCACCCGCCGCAAGGAGCTTGTAAACCAGCTCGCCGCCTCCGAACACCGGTATCACGCCATTTTCGATTCCATCCCGAACGCGGTCTTCGTGCTGGACCGGGATACCCTGGAAATACTCAACTCCAACGAGTCGTCCCACGACATCTATGGTTGGCACCACCTGGAACTGCGCGGCCGGTCGTTCATGCAGTTTTTCCGCGAAGAAGAGGCCCTCGACTGGGAGGAAGCCGTCCGCACCAGACCCGAAATCGAGCTGTGCACGCACGTGACCAAATCCGGCAGGCCCATTTTCGTTTTCCTGCGCATCTCCCCGGCCCGGTTCGAGGATAGGGACACCCTCATTGTCACCTGCACCGACGTGTCCAGGAAGATCGAGGCCGAGCGGCAACTCATTCAGGCCAGCAAGATGACTACCCTGGGCGAAATGAGCACCGGTGTTGCCCACGAGCTCAATCAGCCCCTGACCATCCTCAAGGCCATCTCCAACCTGCTCTCGCGCAAAGTGGAAACCAATGCGCCGCTGGACCCGGAGATCATGGCGGAAATGGCGGAAGGCATCTCCACCCACGTGGACCGGGCCAGCAAGATCATCGAACACATGCGCGAATTCGGACGAAAATCAGACCTCAAGACCATGCCCGTACAGATCAACGAGGTGTTGGCGCGCGGCTTCGAATTCTTCAGCCAGCAGCTCATAGTGCACAACATCGAAATGATATGGGAACTGGAAGAGGGACTCCCGCTGATCATGGCCGACTCCAACCGGCTGGAGCAGGTGGTCATCAATCTCCTGCTCAACGCCCGGGACGCCATTGAAGAAAAGTGGAGCAAACACAAGCTCGATGCCGACAAACGCATCAAGATCACATCCTTCAGCAGCAAGGGCATGGTCGTATTCAGGATATGCGACACCGGCGCGGGCATCCCCCCGTCCATTCGGGAGCGTCTGTTCGAGCCCTTCTTCACCACCAAGAACGTGGGCAAGGGGACCGGGCTGGGCTTATCCATCTCATACGGCATCGTCACCGACTACGGCGGGGACATCAAGGCACAGTCCTGGGAATCGGAAGGCGCCTGTTTTGAAATATCCTTCCCCAAGGCCGAGTGCGAACTGTAAACAGTCACTGTATACACAGCCTTCACCGGGAACGTCAGGGGAGACACTCCCCTGACGCTCCTCTCATCCTTCAGGGACAGCCAATGAATAACTCCCAAATAATAACATTTCAGTACTTTCCTTTTTCCCCAAATCTGATAAACAGATACAGACTTCCCCTATATCCGGGCCGGGGGTGATTTGCCCGAGTAGGAACACTGCAACCAGGAGGAGGTATGGAACGAAAAACCAAGTCGATCCTGTTGGTTCTCTTCGGCGTATTGATTGCCTTTCCGCTTTTCAGCATGACCTATTACACCATGGTCAGGACCTCGACACCGGAATTCTGCGGCTCATGCCATGAAATCCAACCAGCGGTCATGGCCTGGAAGATGTCCACCCACGTCAACAACGGGCAGGGGTTCGTGGCCGACTGCATGGACTGCCATCTGCCCGCTCCTCACGACACGGTCGACTTTTTCTTCACCAAGACCCTGCACGGGGTCAAGGACGTGGTCTCCCACTTCACGGGAGGCGCCGAACGCTATGACCGCAAGGTCATGCGGGAACGCATATGGGCGACCATGAAGAACGACCAATGCATGAAATGCCACCGGAACATCCTGAACATGCCGGCCAAACGCGGAGCCATGCTGGCCCACCGCCGAGTGCTCTATGCGGGTGGCGGCGAGGAGTACCGGTGCACGGACTGCCACAGGAATCTGGTCCATGCGGACAGGCAATTTTTCGACTACAAACAGTTCAATGCGCCTTACAGGGCCAGCGGGCTGTCAACTCTGGGTATTTAGGAGGTTGTTGTATGTATCGCAAAGTGATTCTCATGCTTGCCGCCCTGCTGGCTATCACCGCCTTCACTGCGGTCACTGCCGGAGCGCAAAATTTCCCCAAGGTTCGCGAACTTCGCATGGACCGGGCCACGCCGCCCCAGGGCACGGCCTGTATCGAATGTCATAAACAAGAGACCCCCGGTATCTTCGCTGACTGGGCCATGAGCCGTCATGCGGCGGCAGGCATCACCTGCCTGGACTGTCACCAGGCACAGCCCGGCGACCTGGACATCAGCGTAGACCATGAAAAATACTACTCCAAGGGCGACATGCCCATGGGCGAAAAACAGTACTTCGTCCCCATTGCCTCGCCGGTCACCCCCAAGGACTGCTCCAGGTGCCACCCGGACGAGGCCAAATCCTATGCCAAGAGCAAACATGCCAACACCATCGAAATCATGTGGAAGCTTGATCCGTGGTTGAACAAGGGCATGAATTCGGACAATGAACGCAAGACAGGCTGTTACTACTGCCACGGCACCGTGCTCAAGATGGTGGACGGCAAGCTCGATCCGGCCACCTGGCCCAACGTGGGTGTCGGCCGCCTGAACCTGGACGGCTCCCTCGGTTCCTGCACCAGCTGTCACACCCGCCACAGGTTCTCGGTAATGGAAGCGCGCAAGCCTGAGACCTGCGGCCAGTGCCACCTCGGCCCTGACCATCCGCAGATCGAAATCTTCAACGAATCCAAGCATGGTGACATCTACCAGGCCTTCAAGCACGAATACAACTTCAACTCCGCCCCCGGCGCATGGACCCCCGGCGTGGACTACCGCGCCCCCACCTGCGCCGCCTGCCACATGTCCGGTTCCGGCGCCCAGCCCACCACCCACGACGTGACCGAGCGCATCTCCTGGGAAACCCAGGCCCCGCTCACGGTCAGGCCGCAGGACTTCAAACCCTTCCCGTCCGGCACGGATTGGAGTGTCGAACGCGACAAGATGAAGGACATATGCAGACAATGCCACGGCCAGACCTGGATTGACGACTTCTACATTCAGCTAGACACGACCGTTCAAGAGTACAACGAGGTCTACTACAAACCCGCCAAAAAGATGCTCGACGATCTTTATGAAAAGGGTTTGCTCGACAAGACCACGTACTTCGACGAACACTTGGAAGTCGAGTTCTACGAACTGTGGCACCATGAAGGCCGCCGCGCCCGCATGGGCACGGCCATGATGGCCCCGGACTACGCATGGTGGCACGGCTTCTATGAGTGCAAACACCGTTACAACAAGTACATGGAAGAGGCCCGCCACCTCATTGAGACAAACACCAAGGCCTACATCTATCCAGACTTCCCGAACACGGGAGGAGATACCACGAAGCCGGTAGAGATATTCGGCAAGGAATAGGTCAAACAGACGACCACACACCACGGGGGGGGCATATGCCCCCCCCCTTCCTTTTGCCGCACCCTTTTCGACCCATGGTCTGAACCGTTCTTACCCGGCACGAAACGATTTCATTGACCTTGTGCCAAAAAACCGCAATATAAGTATACGATACACGGGGAAAAACAGTATACGAAAGGCCGTTTCCGACAGACCTGCCAAAGGCTCCCTATCCAAGGATACAACAGCATGAGCAACCCAAGCCTGACAACCCACTTTGCTTCCCCGGAAAGGGACTCGCTGGAAGTCATCAGATCTCTTGCAGGGCAGTTGCAGCAGGAAACGACACTCTCCCTGCTCAACGCCGTTCCCATGGGAGTTGTCCTAGTCAACCGTCATCGCCAAATCGTCTTCTGCAACGACCTGTTCCGGCAATTATCACTCAAGAACAAAGAAGAGGTCCTCGGCTTGCGCCCAGGAGAAGCATTGGACTGCGTCAATTCCTGCCTGGAAAAAGCGGGCTGCGGCTGCTCGATCTTTTGTGATGTGTGCGGAGCGGCCAAGGCCATCGTAAAGAGCCTTGACGGCACGGCTGATTGCGAGGAATGCCGAATGGTGAGACGTGTGAACGAAACGGAAATGCAACTCGACCTGCAAATATTCACCCGACCGTTCAACCTCAACGGTCAATCCTTGACCCTCGTTTTTACCATGGACATAAGCCATGAACTCCGGCTGCGCTACCTCAACCGGACATTCTACCACGGCCTCATCAACGGCGTAGGCGGCATATCCATGCTTACGGAGCTGATCGAGGCAGAGCCTGAGGACACCAACCTGTTTCCCCTGCTTGTCGATTCATCCCGACGGACTCTCAAGGAGGTTCTGTATCACAGAGACCTTTACGCTGCGGAAACAGACAGACTCAATATCAACATGGCCCTGTTCAAGGCAAAACCCTACCTGGAAAACCTGATCGGGGAGGAGTGCCGGTTCAAGAACACGCAGCCTTCCTGCGTCGAAATGAAGCTGGAAGACGACATATCCCTTTTCAGCGACAAACGCCTTCTGGGACACGTCCTGCGCAACATGCTCGACAACGCTCTGGAAGCGAGAGAAAACAATCCTGGAAGAATCACGCTCAGCTGCCGCCGGTCAAAGGATGGCCGGACGACCATATCTCTGGAGAATCCGGGACTCATACCTGAAGACATCCAAAAGGAGCTGTTCAAACGCTATGTGTCCACGAAGTCCAGGGACCGTGGGCTCGGAACCTATGTCATCAAACTTCTTACCGAAACATACCTGAATGGCAAAGTGAATTTCAACTCAAGAAACGGGATGACAACGTTTGAGATCATGCTCCCCTCAACAACCCGGACTGAAGCCTAATCCTGACGGGGCGACGTAATATGGGAAAAACAAGTCTGCGCAAACAGCTTGACGAGGCGCAAAAGCGCATCAGGGAGCTTGAATCCGAACTGGCACCTGACAGCGATGCGGCCTGCCCCATACTGTACGATCTCATCTTCGAAAACGCACCCGGCGGCATGACCATCATCTCCCGGCAGGGCGAAATCCTTGCCTGTAACAGAGAAGCGGGCCAAATCCTGGGATACGACTCCACAGAGTTGATCGGACGCAGCACCGAGGACTTCTACGCCAATCTGACCGACAGAATCGACTGGGACGCCCTCCTGCAACAGGAGGACATCAGTGCGTATCAAATCCCCCTTCGCCGCAAGGATTGGAAAGTTGTCTGGATCAACTTCAACGCCAGGGCCACCGACTATGGCAGCGAGAAAGCGGTACTCATCTCCTTCACCGACATCACGGCCCACCGCGAGGCCCTCAAACGTGTGGAGCTGGACGAAATCCGCTTTGAAAAGCTCTATGCCCTTTCGGAGATGACCCGAAAATCCGAGGCTGAAATCCTCAGTTTCACTCTGGAGGCCATCACGGAAGTAACCGGAGGCCGAATCGGATACATATTCCGGGTCAACGAAGATGAAACCGAACTGGCCCTGTACGCCTGGTCCATGAAAGTCATGAAACAATGTACCATGGAACCCTTGTCGGAAAAGTACAAGGTCTCCGAAACAGGGCTGTGGGGCGACGCCATCCGGCAGCGCAGACCTGTCATCCACAACGACTACCAGGGCATTCCGAACAAACGGGGGTACCCGGAAGGGCATGTTCCCATCGTCAACCACATGAACGTCCCGGTTTTAGACGAGGATCGCATCGTGCTCCTGGCAGGGGTGGGCAACAAGAGCGAGGACTTCTCCCAAACCGATGTCCGTCAGATGCAACTGATCATGAACGGTGCCTGGCGCGTCATCCAGCGCAAGCGGGCACGGGCGGAACTCAAGGCAGCCCATGAAGAACTCGAGGCAAAGGTAAGTCGCCGCACCGCCAGGCTGGAGGAGGCCAACAAGGAACTGGCTCTCCTGAACATCCAGCTGGTCAAGAAGGACCGGGAACGGGAACTGACGCAAAATGCCCTTATCCGGTATGAGCGCATCATCGAGACCAACCCCGACCTCATCTCGCTCATCGACAAGAACTACCGCTACTGTATGGTCAACGACGCCTATGCCCTGGCGCTCGGGAAAAAACAGGAAGACATCGTGGGCAAGACCATGGTGGACATTCTCGGGCACAACAGATTCGAGGCGGCTTCAAGACCGCACATAAACAAGGCTTTCAATGGGGAAATCGTCAGGGTGGAGAGTTGGTTCGACCTGCCGAAAACAGGCAAGCTCTACATGGCCATCACCTATCACCCGGTATCCATTGACGGCATCAATATCGATTACGTGTCCATCGATTCCCGCAACATGACCGATCTCAAAAAGAACGAAGAGGCCCTGAAGGAAATTGCCGACCGGCTGGATATGGCCACCGATGCAGGCAACATCGGCATATGGGAATGGGATCTGCTCACCGATGAGCTTTTCTGGGACCACAAGATGCTGGAACTGTACAAGGTGGAGCAGGACGCATTCAGTGGCATGTTCGAATCCTGGCGCTCCCTTGTCCACCCCGAGGACCTGGCCGGGACCGAACAGAAAATAATGCAGTGCATCGAATTAAAAAACCCGCTGCAAATGGAATTCAGAATAGTATGGCCCGATGGCTCCATCAGAACCATACGCGTCGACGCCCAGGTCCAGGTGGATGAAAACGCCACCCCCTTGCGCGTGATCGGGGTCAGCATGGATATCACTGAACAGCGCACCATGGAAAACGAACTGCGCAGACTGGCATCCACCGACCCCCTAACCGGCGCGAGCAACCGGCGCCAATTCATGGAGCGGCTGACCGAAGAATTCGACCGCTGCAAGCGGTACAACACTTCCCTGGTCCTGCTCTCGCTGGATATCGACCATTTCAAAAACATCAACGACAATTTCGGACATCCTTCCGGCGACGATGTACTCAAGGAACTGGTGGTCCTTTCCAAAACGACCCTGCGGACCACGGACCTGTTCGGTCGTGTCGGAGGCGAGGAATTCCTGGCCGCCCTCACCCAAACCAGCATCACCGCCGGAGTCAACACAGCCGAACGGCTCCGTAAACTCATCGAAGAAAGTCCGGTTGAAACCCATGGTCACGCCATCAGCTATACCATCAGCATCGGCGTGACCGAAATCCACCCCGACGATAATTCCATTGAGGATATCCTCAAGCGGGCGGATGAAGCCCTTTACGAGGCCAAGCACAAGGGACGCAACCGAGTGGTGGTGCTTTGATTTCCGCATCCACGAACGCCCTTGACGCCACCTGAGCGGCCTCGTATCTTGGAAGATAGGCATACACCAAGAAACACGAACGAGGTCACCCATGCCCCCCACCCTGAAGAACGACAAGCCCACTGAAGAATTCCTGCCCAAGGAGGTCCGCACCCAACTGACCAAGACCTTCAAGGATCTCAAGGGCGAAGTGACGCTTGAAGTTTTCACCACCCCCGGCGTCAACGACGAATTTTCAGACTATGCCATCAAGTTCTGCACGGCCCTTTCCCGGCTGAACGACAAAATACGGTTGCGCCGCTTCGAGATTCCGTCCGACCGGGCCAAGGAACTGAGCGTGACCGCGTCCCCCACCCTGTGCCTCAACCCGGACGACTACCACATCAGGTTCCTGGGTGCGCCGCTGGGTGAAGAAGGCAAATCGTTCATCACCGCCATCATGCTTGTCTCCCTGGGCATAAGCGGCCTTTCCGAGGTTTCCGCACCCCTGTTGGACCAACTGGGCGAAGAGCGGCTGGCCCAGGTCTTTGTCTCCCCGACCTGCCCGTATTGCCCCGGACAGGTCATGTCCGCCATCAAGTGCGCCATCGCCAAGCCCGGCATGGTCAAGGCCGAGTGCATTGAAATGAACGAGAACCCGGAGCTGACCGCACGCTACAACGTCGGGTCCGTGCCGCACACCATCTTCAATGAGGGCAGGCACGAGGCGTTGGGCCTCATGCCTGAAGAACGATTCGTGGTGGAAATGGTGTATCTCAAATCTGCCGAGGATATTATGGCAGAGGGGTTGCTGCCGGGCCAGGACAGTACCAAGGCTGCGACAGGATACGGCACCATCGAACCGGGCGAAGTGGATCTGGTCATCGTGGGCGCCGGTCCGGCAGGCCTGACCGCAGGCATCTACGCCGTGCGCGCCGGGCTCAAGGCCGTGGTCCTGGAAAAAAGCATCGTGGGCGGACAGGTGGCCCTGACCCCGGTGGTGGAAAATTACCCCGGCTTTGCCTCGGTGCCGGGCAAACAGCTCATGGATATCATGAGCGAGCACGCCCGCGGCTACCTTCCGATCAATGAAGGCGAAAGCGTCGACTCCGTCGACATGGGCGATGCGGGCAAGGGCGGGCCCATCACCGTGACCACCAACCGGGGCACTTACTCGGCCAAGGCGATCATCCTGTCCACGGGCGCAAGCTACCGCAAGCTGGGCGCCATCGGCGAAGACACCTATTTCGGACGCGGCATAAACTACTGCGCCTCCTGCGACGGGTTCCTCTACAAGGGCAAGTCCGTGGCCATCATCGGCGGCGGCAACACGGCCCTGACCGATGCACTGCACCTCAAGAACCTCGGCGTATCCGTGACCCTCATTCACCGCCGCGATTCCTTCCGCGCCCAGAAACCCCTTCAGGACTCCGTGGAGCACGAACGCATCCCGGTGCTCTGGAATACCGTGGTCGAGGAGATTCAGGGTGACGGCAAGCAGGTCACTTCCCTGCGCCTGCGCAACATCAAGGACGACACCGTGACCGAATTGCCCGTGGACGGCGCGTTTGTGGCCATAGGCCAGGTGGCGGCCACAGATCTGGCCAAGACCCTCGGCGTTGCACTCAAGGAAGACGGATTCGTCAAGGTCGGCCCCGACATGCGCACCAACATACCCCGCGTCTATGCGGCAGGCGACCTGACCGGCGGACTGCAACAGATTGTCACCGCCATCGGCGAGGGGTCCATCGCGGCCATGTCCGCCTTCGAAGACATCAGCCACCCGTACTGGAAGGTATGACCCGACAGGGCACGCCGGATGAAATTGACAGAGGGTGTGGGCTGGAATAGAGTTTTACCGCCACAAAACACCAATCCCGGAATCCCATGGTTGCCGTCATGCAAATACGTACTCTCATAGTCGACGACGAAGCTCCGGCCCGCAGCGAACTGGCCTACCTGCTGGCCAGCTATCCGGATCTCGAAATTCAGGAGACGCAAACCGCGGGAGAAGCGCTGACCACCATCCGAAACGACAGACCGGACCTCGTGTTTCTGGATATCCAGATGCCGGGAATGGACGGATTCGATGTGCTGCGCGAAGCCCGGTATCTGCCTGAACCCCCGCTGTTCATCTTCGTGACCGCATACGACCAGTATGCGGTACGCGCATTCGAAAAAAACGCCGTGGACTATCTGCTCAAACCCGTTTCATCCGAACGCCTCAAGAAAAGCGTGGAGCGGGTCAGGGAGATTCTCGGGCGGCAGGAAAAGGCCGCCGATGCCCAGCCGGAACTGGGCGACCTGCTCAAGACCGTAGCCGGGGACCGCCCTCTTCCCAGGTTCACCGTGGAACGGGGCGGGCGCATCCAGTTCATCGATTTCGAAAACATCATCTACTTCGAACTGCATGACCGAAAAATCCTGGTGAACACGCGCGACGCAAGCATCCCCTGCCACGGCCTGACCTCGCTGGACGAAGTGGAGGCGCGGGTGGCATCGCAACCCTTTTTGCGCATCAACCGCAGCACCGTGGTCAACCTGAACCGCATCCGCGAATTCACGCCGTGGACCGGCGGCAAATACTGCCTCATCCTGGACGATGACGGGTCCACCGAAGTGACCCTGAGCCGCAGCCGGGTCAGGGAATTCAAGAAGCGGATCGGCCTCTAGCGGAACCCGGACACAGCATGCTGGAACACATCCTCGATCTCCTGGTCACGCTGGTGGGCCGCTTCGGCGCCATGATGGCCATCGGCCTGTTCGTGCTGACCCTGTCCCCCCTGGGAAAGCTCGGCATGAATCGACGCCCGGAGAAAAAATACCGGCTCATGCTGGCCGTCCTGTTCGGCCTGCTCGGCATCATGGGCACCTACAGCGGCGACATCGTGTTCGACTCCTACGCCAACCTGCGCGGCGTGTACGTCATCACCGGCGGCCTGCTCGGTGGCCCGCTTGTGGGTTTTGGCGCAGGGCTCATCGCAGGCGGCCATCGATTCCTTATCGATATCAACGGATTCAGTTCCATCCCATGCGGACTGGCCACCTTTGTTGAAGGCATTATCGCCGGGTATATCTCCACACATCTCAAAGGCAACAACCTCAACTGGCGAGTCGCGTTTTACGTTGGTCTGGGGTGCGAGAGCCTGCACCAGTTACTGGTGCTGACCATGGCCAAGCCGTTCGAGCAGGCAGTGGAACTGGTCAAGGTCATCTCCCTGCCCATGATCGCCGTGAACACCTTCGGCGCGGTCCTGTTCGTGCAGACCCTGCACCTGCTGTTCGAATACCGCAGCAAGCGCGACTCCAGCCGTATCAGTCAAATCATGGCCATAGCCAACACGACCGTTGCCCATCTCCGTTCCGGCCTTGATGAAGCCTCAGCCCAGGAAACCGCCCGGATCATCTGGGAACGGGTGCCTGTGGCCGCCGTGGACATCGCCAGCAACACCAGGGTCCTGGCCCATCTGGGCGCGGGCAATGACCACCACAAGTCGGGCGAACCCCTGCGAACCCAGGCCACCAGGGATGTCCTGTTGTCTGGAAAGCCGGTCTTCCTCCAAACCAAGGAAGCCATTGGTTGCGACGAACCGGACTGCCCGCTCACTTCGGCCATCATCGTGCCCATGCGCAAGGGTGACCGCATCGTGGGCTGTCTCAAGTTTTATGGAACCGAAGTCATTCCGTTGCACAATTCGCATTTCGAGCTGGCCAAAGGACTCGCGGGGCTCTTTTCCACCCAGCTGGAATTACAGGATATCCAAACGAAAAACCAACTGCTCGCCAAGGCGGAAATCCGCCGATTGCAAACACAGATCAACCCGCATTTCCTGTTCAATGCCCTGAACACCATCGGCGCGTTCTGCCGCACCAAGCCGGAGCGAGCGCGCTCGCTGCTGTCGGAACTGGCCATGTACATGCGCCGCAACCTGGATGCGGGCGACGGGTTCGCACCCATCGGTTCCGAGCTGGAGCAGGTCCGGTCCTATCTGGAAATCGAACAGGCCCGATTCGGTGACCGGGTGAAAAGCCGGTGGAATCTCGACGAAGGCGTGGAGGACATCGAGATCCCGACCCTGATCATCCAACCCCTGGTGGAAAACGGGGTCAAGCACGGCATCCTGGGCCGCGACAAAGGCGGGACCATCCGCATCAGCATCAGCCGCGCCAAGGGCCTGGTTCATGTGCGTATCGAAGACGACGGCGTGGGCATGGATAAAACAACTCTCGTCAACGTGCTGAAAAGCAAAAACGAGTTTTCCGGAGACGATCACATCGGTGTGCGCAACTGCAACCAACGGCTGGAACAGATATATGGCCCCTCGCACACCCTCTCCATTGTCAGCCGCCGGGGCACTGGAACCAGTGTCTCCTTCACCATTCCCCTGGAAGAATCCGCCGCGGCCTGACCGTCTGTGCATCTCAGGCACCCTTTTTGACACCTCGCGCCTGAAAAACGCCATTTCCGTCCAAGCAAAGGACATCCATCCGCATCATGCAGTAATATGACCCCATTGTTATAGAAGGGGCGCATGTGTCTGTGCGCCGAATCCCGGACTGGGGGCAGACCGGGAAATCGCTCAACGCTATACAAGGAGAGGTTTATGGATGCCATGTTAATGATGCTGGCGGCATTTGGGGGTTACATAATCATGTATCGCCTCTACGGCCGTTACATCGGAAAGAAAATTTTCGCCCTGTCGGGCGCGAACAAGGTCCCTGCCGTGGAAATGGAAGACGGGGTCGATTACGTCCCCACCAAAAAGGAAGTCATCTTCGGCCACCACTTCACGTCCATCGCGGGCACCGGTCCCATTGTCGGCCCGGCCATCGCAGTCATCTGGGGATGGGCTCCGGCCATGATCTGGATCTTTGTCGGGTCCATCATGATGGGAGCGGTTCACGATTTCGGCGCACTGATATTGTCCATGCGCAACCAGGGCAAATCCGTTTCCGAGATCACCTCCAAGTACATCAACCCGCGCACCAAACTGTTCTTCTTTGTGGTCGTGTTTCTTGACCTGCTGATCATCACCGCCATATTCGGACTGGTCATCGCGGTCATCTTCAACATGTTCCCGGCGTCCGTCCTGCCCGTGTGGCTGGAAGTGCCCATCGCCATGGTGCTCGGCTACATCATCTACAAACGCGGCGGCAACGCCATGACCTGGTCCATTGTCGCCCTGGCCGTCATGTATGTCACCGTGGTCATCGGTGTTTACGCCCCCATCAAGATGCCCATGATCGGAAGCATGCCGCCCACCGGTACCTGGACCGTCCTGCTGCTCATCTACGCCTTCATCGCCTCCACGCTGCCCGTGACCGCACTGTTGCAACCGCGTGACTTCATCAACTCCCACCAGCTCCTCGTGGCCCTGGCCCTGATGGTAATCGGCGTGTTCGCCGCCACCTTCTCCGGCACCCAGCTCCACATAATAGCTCCAGCCGTCCAGGCCGCGCCGGAAGGGGCTCCGCCCATGCTGCCCTTCCTGTTCATCACCATTGCCTGCGGGGCCATCTCCGGATTCCACTCCCTGGTCTCTTCAGGCACCACGTCCAAACAGGTGGCCAACGAAGAGGACGCCCTGTTCATCGGCTACGGCAGCATGCTGACCGAAGCCACCCTGTCCACCCTGGTCATCGTGGCCGTGGCGGCAGGCATCGGACTGGGCTACCACACTGCGGACGGCGCCACCCTGACCGGTCTCGACGCATGGTCCACCCATTACTCCTCCTGGGCAGCCGCTCAGGGACTGGGTTCCAAGGTCGCGGCCTTCGTTTACGGCGCAGCCAACATGATCGAAGCCGCAGGCATCCCGCACAGCGTTGCCTTGGCCATCATGGGCGTGTTCGTAGCCTCCTTTGCCGGTACCACCATGGACACCGCCACCCGTATCGAGCGCTACGCCCTGACCGAACTGTTCAGCAACACGCCCATCAAGATCTTCAACAATAAATATGTGTCCACGGCTGCGGCCGTGTTCCTGGCCGGCTGCCTGGCCTTCTCGTCCGGCGGCGGCGGCAATGGCGCCCTGGCGTTGTGGCCGCTGTTCGGTTGCATCAACCAGATTCTGGCCGCCCTTGTCTTGACCACCGTCACCGTGTACCTCAAGGGCCGTGGCGGACTGAGCTGGCTCATCGCTGGAATCCCGGCCTTGTTCCTCGGCTCCATGACCGTGTGGGCCATTCTCATCAACCAGGGCATGTACATTGACAAGGGCAACATCCTGCTGCAATCCCTGAACCTGCTGGTTCTGGCAGTGTCCCTCTGGGTGGTCGGCGAAGGACTGTTCAAGTTCTTCAAAACCGATGGCACCACCCCTGTAACCGACACGCCGTAAGAGCAACAAACCGTCTCACCTCCCCGGCCGGACCCGTTTCCGGCCGGGGTTCCAGGAGGACCCGACATGCCTGACGCACCGAACTGCACTTCCCTGCAAAAAACCCTGTTCCGCCGCTACCTGCTCATGCTCGCGCCTGCGGCCCTGATCTTCGGCGGATGGGCTGCCTGCAGACAGGCGGGGCTGACGCCGAACATGCCGAGCGGAACAGCGGCCGTCATCGGTCCAATCGTCTTCATAGCGGCCATTATTCTGGCCGTGGCCCTGCCCCTGCTCTGCAGGGTCGGCTTTGTCCGCAAGGTCGAAGGGCAGAAAAACGTCGAATCCGCGCCCTTCCTCGATTTCCAACTGACTCTCATGAGCATTGCACTGACCGCTCCCTTTGCGGCCGCAGCCGGATACATAGCCGGGGTCGCCAATTTCCATTTCGCCGGGGCCTTCCTGGCTTCGCTCTACGCCGCCTATTACTATTATCCTTCAGAAAAACGGATACACCAGGAAATGCGGCTGTTCCGCGTCACTTCCAACACGAAAACCGCATGAAGAACCGTTGCAGAAAAGCCCTCGAGGCCATCAGAAACGCATACCGATTCGCGGACGAAATCCATCGGAGCAAGGCCACGGAGCGGCTGGAATGGGAAACGCGGGAACTGGAGAACATCTTCAGCCTGCTCACCCTCGGTGCCTTTGTGGGCATGCAGGCCCCTCCCATGCACATCTCGCTCGAACTGCTGCCCGAAATGGAGCAGGAGCTGACCATCATGACCAACCGCGTCTGCACGGCCAGCGATCCGCTGGGCGACCTCTTTTCCATGTTCGACGCCTTCTAAGCGGAGCCAGCCATGTCCCATCAGCACTATTATTTCCACGCAGGCAAGGGCGGCGTCGGCAAGTCCACCACCTCGACCCTGTCCGCCCTGCACCTGGCGAACACGGGCAGGCGGGTGCTTTTGGTCTCACTGGACCCGGCGCACAATCAGGCGGACATCTTCGATACAGACTTCACGGGCAAGCCGATCCAGGTCGCGCCGAACCTGCGCGTGGCGCAGGCCGACATCGACAAGTGGATCAAACACTACCTGCAAGGCGTTGAGGACCAGATCCGGGCCAATTACACCTACCACGCCGCCTTCAATCTGGGAAAACACCTGAACGTCATCAAGCACTCTCCGGGAATCGAGGAATACGCGCTCCTGCTCGCCTTCCAGCACTACCGTACCAAGTTTGCCGACGCCGACGTCATCGTGTTCGACATGCCGCCCACCGCCCTGACCACCAAATTCTTCAACCTGCCGTCCCTGTCCCTTGTCTGGCTGGAGCACCTCCTGGCCCTGCGCTGCGAGATCATGGAAAAGAAACAAATCATCACCAAGATCAAACTCGGCACCAAGGAATTCGAGTGCGACAAGATCACGGCCAAACTCGACCAGCAGCAAAGCTTCTTTACGGAACTGCGCGACATCTTCAAAGACCCGTTGCGCAGCTCCATCAACCTGGTGGTCAACCCGGACCGCCTCTCCTTTGCCGAGGCCGAACGCATCGACAAGACCCTTGAGGAAATGGGCATGCGGCTGGCCCGCATCATCATGAACAAGGTCTCCGAAAACAGCGAATGGGACACCTCGTCCATACTCATGGACAGACATGCCGTCTGCCCGATCCCGCTCTCCTCCACGCCGCTCATCGGCCAGGCCGCCCTGAACGACTACCTTGCCCTCCATGACCGCTCCTTCCGTTTTCTGGACGAGCAGGCACACCGGGCCTGATCATGCGAAACGGCTCGATCCGTCCCTGATTCTCAGACCAGATTCCACATACCCCCTTGACACCGGATTGGCTGCCTGCTACCTCTGATTTTCCCAGAGTGACTATCGGTCACTTTTTGACCAGAAGTCACAAATTGACCATTGGTCATTTAAAATCACTAATGATAACGGGAAACAAAAGACATTTACATGGCAAAAAAACAGCAGGAAAAATCCCAACAGACCATGCAGGAACTGATGACTTCGGCCATCGAGTTGTTCGGCTCCAAAGGGTTTTCCTCCACGTCGGTATCCGAGATCACCGACAATGCGGGGTACGCCAAGGGAAGCTTCTATCGTCACTGGAGTTCCAAGGACGAACTGTTCCTGCAGATCGTGGAACAGAAGTTCAGACAGTATCGCGCCACCAGACACGACAGGATCCGCACTGCCGCAAATCTCGAACAGGCCATGGAGATCATCTGGGATTTCCTTGAAACCATCGTCAGCGACCGGGACTGGTCGTCCATTTTCCTGGAGTTCACGGTCTACTCCGCCACCAACGAATCCCTGCGCAAGGTGCTGAACAAATCCGACTACCGGCTGTCCAACAAGGTGTTTGCGGACCTGGTCCGCGAGCACCTGGAGACCGATTTCCCGCCGGAAAAGATCGGCGCGCTCAACACGGCCCTGTTCGAGGGCTACCTCATCCACCGCGCCCTCGGCACCGAAGTCCTCTCCTTTGCGGAAGTCAGGAAAGCGGCCATTGCCATGGCGCTCACGAACGGAACACGGCAGGGATGAATCGGGTATTTCATCCCTGCTTCATGAATATCACTTTTATACAAACGAGATACACCATGCGAAAACACCTCATGACCCTGACGGCTCTGTTCCTGTTGACCCTCGGTATGGCCTCCATGGCTTGCGCCGAATCCGTCCGCCTGTCCTATTCCAGCTTCTTCCCGCCCACCCATGTCCAGTCCAAACTGGCAGAACAGTGGTGCAGCGAGGTGGAATTCCGTACCGGCAAATCCGTGATCATTGATTTCTATCCCGGCGGCACCCTGACCAAGGCCAAGCAGTGTTACGACGGTGTTGTCGAGGGCATCTCCGACATCGGCCATTCCGCACTGGCCTATTCACGGGGCCGTTTCCCTGTCATGGCCGCCGTGGACCTGCCCATGGGCTACAAGAACGGCGTCCAGGCCACCCGCGTGGCCAACGAGGTCTATGCCAAGTTCATGCCCGCCGAGTTCAACGACGTGAAGCCCCTGTATTTCCACGCCCACGGTCCCGGCCTACTCTTCACCACCGACAAGCCCGTCAAGACCCTGGCAGACCTCAAGGGTCTGAAAATCCGGTCCACCGGCAACTCTGCCAAACTGATTCAGGCCCTGGGCGGCACTCCCGTGGCCCAGCCCATGCCTTCCGCCTACCAATCCCTGCAAAAGGGTGTTGTGGACGGTTCCGTGCACCCCATGGAATCCAACAAGGGCTGGAAATTGGGCGAAGTGGTCAAGCATTGCACCCTGTCCGTCCCGGTAGGCTACACCACCACTTTCTTCGTAGTCATAAACAAGGACAAGTGGGACATGATCTCCCCCAAGGACCAGAAGATCATCGAACAGATCAACGAGGAATGGTCGATCAAGCACGGCCAGGCCTGGGATGAATCCGACGCGTTGGGCAAGCAGTTCCTCCAGGAAAAGGGAGGCGACTTCACAGAACTTGATCCCGCCGAGGCCGCCATATGGGTCGAGACCGCGCAACCTGTCCTCACAGACTATGAGCAGGGCGAAGGCAGCACGGTTGACGGCAAGGCCGTGGTCGATTTCATCAAGACCGAAATGACAAAAAGTCCATAGGGGACTTGCCGCCCGCGCGCCGGACGGCGTGACGGCGGGCTCGATATAAGGGTGGGGCTGGCGGCCCCTCCTCGGAACCAAGCAACTTCCCGGAGATGAACCATGAAAAGAATTCTGACAACGCTGACGGCTGTGGCTGTCCTGTGTATCGCCCTGCCAACCCTGGCCCGGGCCGAGACCAAACTGACCTACTCCAATTTCTTTCCGCCCACCAACCACCAGTCCAAACTGGCCGAGGCATGGTGCAAGGAAGTGGAGAAACGTACCCACGGCAAGGTCGTTGTCGAATACTATCCCGGCGGCACCCTGACCAAGGCCAAGCAGTGTTATGACGGCGTGGTCGAAGGCATGTCCGACATCGGGCTATCCTGCCTCGCCTACTCCCGCGGTCGCTTCCCGGTCATGGCAGCCGTCGATCTCCCTCTGGGGTACAAGACCGCAGCCCAGGCCACGGCCACGGCCAACGCGGTTTACGAGCATTTCAAACCCGAGGAACTGGCCGATGTCGAACCCATGTACTTCAACGGCCACGGCCCGGGCCTGCTCTTCACCGTCAACAAGCCCATCAGAACCCTTGAAGACATCAAGGGCGAGAAAATCCGCGCCACGGGCAACTCGGCCAAACTGGTCGAGGCCTTGGGAGGCACCCCGGTTGCCAAGCCCATGCCGGAGAACTACCAGCTCCTGCAAAAGGGCGTGGTGGACGGAAGCATGCATCCCATCGAGTCCAACAAGTCCTTCAAGCTGGGCGAAGTCTGCAAATACGGCACCGACGACTTTGCCGTGGCCTACACCACGGTCTTTTTCATCGTCATGAACAAGGACAAGTGGGCCGCCATTGACCCCGAATCCCAACAGGCCATCCGCGAGATCAACAGTGAATGGGCCGCCAAACACGCCGCCGCCTGGGACGAGGCCGATGCCGAAGGCCGCCAGTTCTTTGTGGACAAGGGCGGCGAGATCGTGGAACTGACCGCCGAGCAGTCCGCTGCCTGGGTCCAGGCCGCCAAGCCGGTTCTGGACGGATACGTGGCCGAGGTGAACGAGAAGGGGCTTGACGGCAAGGCCATCCTGGAATTCACCCAATCCACCCTGAAGTAATCATAGAATCACGAACCGGGGCGGATCTCTGGTCCGCCCCGGTTTCGTCATAAAACCATAAGGATTTGAAATGGAAGAAGAGAAAGGGCTGCTCTCGGTGACCGAAAAGGTCATGCGCGTCATTGCGGCCGTCTGTCTGGTAAGCATGGCCGCCATGACCGGGGCGGACGTGTTTTTCCGGGGTGCATTCAACTCGCCTATCTTCGGCTGCGAGGAGATCGTCGCCATTCTGGGCGTGATCGCCGTCGGTTTTTCCCTGCCCTATACCCATTATCAGAAAAGCCACATCGGGGTTGAGATTCTGGTTCGCCGCCTCCCGAAGAGGACCCGCGATGCCTGCAAGCTTGTCACCAACGCCGCCACCCTGTTCCTGGTGGCCATCATCACCTGGCGCATGTTCCTGTACGCCGGGACGATGAGCGACTCGGGCGTAGTCTCCATGAACCTGGAACTGCCCGAATACTGGGTGGTCTACGTCCTCTCCTTCGGATTCTTCGTCTACTCCGTGTGCCTGATCATGGACATCATCACATTTTTCAAGGGAAGCGAGGCCTAGACATGGACCCGACCACCGCCGGAATCATCGGCATCATCGTCATGGTGTTCCTGTTCATGACCCGCATGCCCGTAGCCTTCGTCATGATGCTCGTGGGCTTTATCGGGTTCTCCCTGCTCACCTCATGGAAGGGCGGGCTGAACCTCATGTCGCGCAACATATACGACGCCTTCGCCTCCTATGAACTTTCCACCATCCCGCTGTTCATCCTCATGGGCCAGATAGCCTTCAACTGCGGCATTTCGCGCAGGCTTTACCAGACGGCCTACCGTTTTCTGGGCAACACCCGAGGCGGGCTGGCCATGGCCACTGTCTCGGCCTGCACCGCGTTCGGCGCGGTCTGCGGCTCCAGTCCGGCCACGGCAGCCACCATGTCCACGGTCGGCATCCCGGAGATGAAACGATACGGCTACGCCAATTCCCTGGCCACGGCATCCGTCGCCTCGGGCGGGGGCCTGGGCATGATCATGCCGCCTTCCGTCGTGCTGATCATCTACGGCGTGCTCACCGAGCAGTCCATCGGCGCGCTCTTCGTGTCCGGCATCTTCCCGGCCATCCTGCTCACGGCCCTGTTCGTGGGGGGCATCTACCTCCAGTGCAAGATAAACCCGGCCCTCGGCCCCAAAGGCGACACCTTCACCTGGGCCGAGAAATTCAAATCCCTGGCCAATCTCATCGACACCCTGCTCATCTTCGCCCTGGTCATCGGCGGCCTGTTCTGGGGGCTGTTCACCCCAACCGAGGCCGCGTCCATCGGCGTCATCGGCGTTCTCACCCTGGCTTTGGTCAAACGCCAACTCTCATGGGCGGCCTTTGTCAATTCGCTCTACGAAACCCTGCGCACATCCTGCATGGTCCTGGTGCTCATCGCGGGCGCGGTGGTCTTCGGCAAATTCCTGGCCGTGACCCGCATCCCGTTCGACATCGCCAACTGGGTGTCCGCGTTCGACATGCCGCCGTTCGCCATCATGGGTGCCATCATCCTGATCTATTTCATCGGCGGCTGTTTCATGGATTCCCTGGCGTTGATCATGCTGACCATCCCGGTCTTCTTCCCGGTGGTCACGGGCATGGGCTACGACCCCATCTGGTTCGGCATCATCATCGTGCTGATCACCGAGATGGGCGTCATTACCCCGCCCGTGGGCATCAACGTCTATGTGGTCTACGGCATGTGCCAGAAGATCGCGCCGGACGTGACCCTTGAAGACGTGTTCAAGGGCATCCTGCCCTTCATGCTGGCCATTATCGTGGGCATCACCCTGCTCTTCATCTTCCCGCAGATCATCCTGTTCCTGCCGGGCCTGATGTATTAGCCAAACCGGTACAGCAACAAAAAAGGCCTCGCCGTCCGAAATGGACGGCGAGGCCTTATCGCTGTCGAGGCAGAGGCCTACTGCTGTCCGGCCCTGATCCGCGCCGCGTTCAAACGACCGTCAATGTACTGCGCAATGGCGGCCACGGCCTGATCCGAGGTGCGGAAGACGCACAACCCGACCGCCTTCAGCCGGTCCACCAGGGGGTCGTACTGGCGCCCGCCGTCCACCACGCCGATGACCGGAGTGTCCAGGACCGGCAGGAGGTCAACCAGAAGCGCGGCAATGGAACGTTCGTCATCCATGGTCAGGGGCGTATCAGGATCAGCCAGGGTGCGCATGACCGGGGACATGGGGTCCAGCCCGGCCACCACGGCATCCACATGGGGATCGGTCGCCAGTAGTCGGATGGCCTCGGCATGAACACGGTCGTCCGCACCGGGCGTGATGTCCAGAGGGTTGGTCACCGTGACCAGCCCGGCCAGCCGGTTGGCGACCATCAGGTTCCCGAGCGCCTCCCGGGTCTTCTCCGAAAGCGGGGCCAACTGCATGGAGTAGTCGTCCGTCTGGATGGAATCGGCCATGCCCACGGCCTCGAAACCGGCACCGGACATGGCGGCCAGCCGATTGCCGCTTATGGTCTTGCCATGCAGCCGCTCGGCCAGCATGAACAGATTCTCAAACTGCGTGAAGGAATGGGCCACGATGGCGCCCGACTGGCGGACGCAGGATTCGCAGACCGCATAATCCCCGGCCAGGGAAGCGGTATGACCGCTGGTGGCGGACTTCCCTTCCGGGGTCCGGCCCGCCTTGTAAAAGACCACGTCCTTGCCAGACAGCACGGCCCGGCGGACGGAGCGGCAGAAATTCAGGCCGTCCATGTCGTTGAACCCTTCCGCATAGATCGCGATGACGTCCACGTCGTCGGAATCCGCAAAATGGGTGAGCATGTCGCCGAGGGTCAGGTCTGTCTGGTTGCCCATGGAGACCATGTACGCAGGGTCCAGGATGGGGCACTGCGAGAGCCGGGTCAGCATGAACGCCCCGGACTGCGAGATGAAGGCTGCCCGGTGGTGGCCCCCCTTTGTGAAGGCGGGCAGCTTCTCCTCGGGGATGAACCAGGTGTCGTAGTGGCCCGGCCGCGAAACCACGCCCATGCAGTTGCCTCCGAGGAACACCGGACCCACGCCCTGCGAATGGGCAATGTTGATCTTGCTGATCACGGCCGCTGCCCGCTCCCGGCTTTCCTCGGTCTCGCCAAGGCCGCCGGGGATGAGCATCACGGACTCTGCCGCATCCAGTTCGACCAGTTCATCCACCAGGGCCGGAACCTGCGGCGACCCAACCGCCACCACGAACAGGTCCAGCTTCATGTCCAGGGACTTGAGGTCCGGCACACAGGTCACTCCGTCGATAGCGGTTTCACCCGGCTTGACGATGCGAACGCTGCCGGACGGGAACCCGGCGTCGAGGACGTTCTTCAGGATAATGCGCCCGAAATTCATGCGGGAGGCCGACACTCCGACGATGCCTATGGACTTCGGACGGAGCAGGTTCGCGATCTTGCCCACGGGCCTGGAAGCCGGAACCGACTTGGGCGCGGAAAACCGGCACATGCCGTCCAGCGGGACCATCAGATAATCGGCATAGGCGAACGGGTTGATCTCCAACTCCTCAATGTGAAACGGCGCATCCGGGTTCTCCGGGGAATAGTGGTTGGCCATGTCGATGAAGGAGGAAAAGCACTCGATGAGCTGCTCATCCGTGACGATGCGCCGCTGGCCCCGAGTCAGACCGGCCAGCTTCTTATAGGAAATGGTTTGGCGAAACAGCTCGAAAAACTGGGCACCATCGGTCATGGCCGTGGAGGAAAGGGTCACCGCCTGTCCTTTTCTGAATCTTTCGGCATACAACTCAGTGTCGGTACCACCAAGTCCGGCTCCTATAACCATGCCGAATTCGCGAGTCTTCCTGATGCCGACCAGGAGCTCGTTGCCGAAGGCCGTGGAGTCCGGCTCCATGAACTGCACCAACAGCACGCCGCGCAGGTCCCTGGCAATGGCCGAGACCAGGTCTTCGCCTCTCAGATCCCGGTACGGCTCGGGAGAGGCCTCGGGCTGCCGCGCAAGATACGCCGCATAGTTTTCGGGAACCTCATAGAGCATGCGCCGCCAGGCTGAACGAATGGCCTCCGGCCTGTTCTCGACGACGCGCACCCCGCCCACCTCGGTCTTGTGGATGATGGCGGGCGACACGATCTTGAGCACCACCTTGTCGCCGGACAGCCCGGCCAGCTGTTCGTCAACCGGTCGACCGGCCCGCTCGAGCAACACGCACCGGGGAGGCGTTTCCGCACCCGAGGCCTTCAACAGATCATAGACCTCGTACTCGAACAGGGTGTCGCGCCCCTGGGCAGACGCCTGCTTGAACAGCGCGTCAATGGCGTCGTAGTTGATTTCCACCTGAACCATGCCAAAGGCATAATGCGTATCCGCCATTTGGGTATCTCCTCAAAACATTCTTGGAGCGACAGTCTGCCTATCGCTCAAGGTCGGCTACCAGCATCAACAAAAACATGTGCTTCGATCTTCGCACGGCAGGACATACCCGCCTCTCAGTATACGGCCAAGCCTGAAGCATACCCATCACAACCAATGCACCCCGGGCATGGGGCGCGGCGGGATGGCCGCAACCCGGCGGACGGGTCGGCCGAGCACGAGCGCGCCGTAGACCACATGCCCTTCGGGCACCCCGAGCAGACGGCACAGGTTCCGGTCATGGGCCGCGGCAATGGGGACGTACCCGCACCAACACGCCCCCAGCCCTGCGGCCGTGGCTGCCAGTTCGAGATAGGTGACGGCGATGACTCCGTCCTCCTTAGGGGTAATGCCCTTTTCAGGACCATAGGCCACGGCCAGGACCGGAGCACTGCGGCATATCATGTCCTGTCCCTGATCCCATACCCGGACGATGCCGGAGAGATGCAGGGCATCGGCAAGCGGGGTCGCGTCCGCAACCTGAGCGCGCATCCAGCCCACCACAGCCCCGGCCACCTCGGCAACCTTGTCAGGGGTTGCGGCGACCGCCCAGCGGGTGAGCCGCGCATTGTGCCCGGACGGCCCGTATTCAGTGACCGCCAGCAGGCCTTCAAGCGCGCCCCGATCCAAAGGATCGGCTTTGAAAGCGCGCACGGACCGACGCCCCTTGAGGAATTGCCCGGCCTGCTCAAAGGTGATGTTCAGCGCCTTGTCTTTGCGCACGCCACCGGACCTGAACCGCTCCAGCCGAATGGCGTCCGCGGGGCACACCGCCAGGCAATGGCCGCAGGACAGGCAGTAGGCCTGCTTTTTCTCGTGCGGGACGGGCAGCGCTCCCTGCTCGAAAACGATGCACCCCACCGGGCACTCGGCAGCGCAGAGTCCGTCACGGTTGCACCTGTCGGGATCAATGGTGAATAACGGCATATTGGAATCTCCTGAAGTTATCCGGCATTGTGTCCGTTTGCATTCCCGGAGGCAAGCCTTGCGTTGACCAGTGTACGGTTTTACCGTATTTCCAATGCCACGGGAGACCGAACGCTTCCGCCAGAATCAGACACACCGACCCGTCAGGTCCATCTATACAGTGAGGTTTTCATGAGCAACAACCCCGAGGCCCCGGAAAAGGGCAAGGATTTCATCCGGCAGATCGTCGAAAAAGACATTGAAGCCGACACATACAATGGCCGCGTCCACACCCGGTTCCCGCCCGAGCCGAACGGTTACCTGCACATCGGCCACGCCAAATCCATCTGCCTGAACTTCGGCGTTGCCCGCGACTACGGCGGCAAGTGCAACCTGCGCTTCGACGACACCAACCCGGTCAAGGAAGACGTGGAATACGTGGACTCCATCCGCGAAGACGTCACATGGCTGGGCTTCGAGTGGGACAACAACTTCTACGCTTCGGACTATTTTGAAAAACTCTATTACATAGCCGAGCTCTTCATCAAGATGGGCAAGGCCTATGTGGACCACCAGTCCGCCGAAGACATCCGCGAAAACCGCGGGACCCTCAAGGAGCCGGGAAAGAATTCCCCTTACCGGGACCGGACCGTGGATGAAAACCTCACCCTGTTCCGCGCCATGCGGGCGGGCGAGTTGAAAGACGGAGAGTGCATCCTGCGCGGCAAGATCGACATGGCCGCGGCCAATGTCATGCTGCGCGACCCGGCCCTTTACCGCATCAAGCACGCCACCCACCACCGGACCGGCGATGCATGGTGCATCTATCCCATGTATGATTTCACCCATGGGCTGTCCGACGCCATCGAAGGCATCACCCACTCCGTCTGCACCATGGAATTCGAAAACAACCGCCCCTTGTACGACTGGTGCGTGGACACCCTCATGGCGGGTTTGAAGCAGCCCGAACTCTTCGGCGACAACGCAGCCATATATAATGAATTGGCCGCCCTGCCCGGTTTCACCAACCGCCCGAGGCAGTATGAATTCGCCCGGCTGAACATTACCGGCACCGTGCTTTCCAAGCGCAAGCTCATCCAGCTGGTCCAGGAAGGCCATGTCCTGGGATGGGACGACCCGCGCATGCCCACCATTTCCGGCTTCCGCAGACGCGGCTTCACGCCCGAATCCATCCGCGACTTCTGCGACCGCATCGGCGTGGCCAAGGCCGACTCCACCGTGGAATACGCCCTGCTCGAATATTGCCTGCGCCAGGATCTCAATGATCGGGCAACGCGCTATATGGGCGTCATGGACCCGGTCAAGCTGGTCATCGAGAACTATCCCGAAGACCAGGTGGACGAATTCGAGATGGCCCTGCACCCCGAAGAAGACTCCTATGGCAAACGCATGGTCCCGTTCACCCGCGAACTGTGGATCGAACGCGCGGACTTCATGGAGAACCCGCCCAAGAAATTCCATCGCCTGTTCCCGGACAACGAAGTCCGCCTGCGCGGCGCGTACTACATCCTGTGCACCGGCTACGACACCGATGCCGACGGGAAAGTCACCGAGATCCGCGCCACCTATGATCCCGAGACCAAGGGCGGCTGGCTTGAGGGCGGCCGCAAGGTCAAAGGCACCCTGCATTGGGTCTCGGCCTCGCTCGGCGTCAGGGCCGAAGTGCGCAACTACTCGAACCTGTTCACCACGGACAACCCCAACGTGACGGAAGAAGGCAAGACCTTTATCGACTACGTAGACCGCAATTCCCTGGAAGTCCTGACCGAATGCTGGGTGGAACCAGCCGTCGCGCAAATGGAACCGGGCGTGAACTTCCAGTTCGAACGCACCGGCTACTACTGCTCCGACTCCAAGGACCACAAGCCGGGCGAAAAACCTGTCTTCAACCGGACCGCTACCCTGCGGGACAGTTGGGCCAAAATCCAGAAACAGACGGGAAAATAGCCGTTCACACGGGACTTTGATGGTCCCCCTTTGAAAAGAAAAAACAGGAAAAAGGCCGCACACTGCGGCCTTTTTCCTGCCCCCCATGCCCTTGCTAAAATTCCTCTCGACTTTCCGCTTGACTTTGATTGCACAATCAATCTATACGGAAATCAACAATTGATTGTTCGATCAATCACACAAGGAAACCCGGACATGACAAAGAAAGAAGCCATACTCAGAGCCGCCCAGGAGGCCTTCGGCCAGCTGGGGTTTACCTCCGCCACGGTCAAGGACGTGGCCGGGCGGGCCGATGTCTCTTTCGGTCTGGTTTCGCATTATTTCGGCAGCAAACACGACCTGTTTCTTGCCGCTGGATTCGATATGGCAGACCGCCTCGTGGCCCAGCTCACCGCAGCCACTTCCGAGGCCACCAGCGGCATTGAAGCCATCAGATGCTACATGACCGCCTATTTCGACTTTACCGAAGAACACAGGAACCGGTTTCCGATCCTGCTTCGCTGCTCTCCCTTCAGCCACATGGAACCTGGCGTCGACGCCGCAAAGGTGGCCACCAAGTTCATTGTCTTCATAGATGAGTTGAAACGCTGCGTTGCTCTTGGCATTGAAGACGGAACGATCCGCCCCCTTCCTCTGAAAGAAACCGCGTTGATCATTTACGGCAACATTGTCGGTTCCGTCCGAACCAGTCTCCTGACACCGTACAAGACCGGAAACATTTTCGCCGAGACCATCAACCATGTTGAGCGCAGCCTGACAAACAGCCTCCCCCAGGTTGGCTGATAAAAATCACCTGGCATGTCACTGGTACACGTTTATCGCAAACTGACCGACACGACACCGCATCAAGGAAGGATACCAATATGTTCAACAACCTCACCGCATCCAGATTCATGGAAATCATTCTGGGCAGCCGTTCCTGGTTGACCTACATCGATTCCTGGAAGTCCTGGTCCCAAGACTGGGCCAACAGACAAAACCCTTAGTCCCAAACGGATCACACCTCCGAAGGCGCACAGATTGGACCGCAACCCACACCTGACAGCCTGACAGATACGTTTTGGACACCCCGGTACGCCGGGACACAGGGAGCCGCTCAGCGGCTCCCCTTTTTTTTACTGTCGCAAAAGCAACATGTGCTGCACTTGTGTCGCAGATGCGACAGCAATATGCGACAACAGTGCGACACTCACCCTTTTCCTGCCAGAGACTCACCCCTTTATAACTCCTAGCATTGCTTAATATAATCAGAATAAAGACTCAATGGCATAACCATTGCTTTATCTATCTTACAACAGCCGTGTACTGGATTTCTCAAACCATACTCTGTGGGAGGGCAAAATGTTTGAAAAGAACGTGACCAAAGTTGTACAGGACTGCATTCTCGACAGTGGCATCCAGGCCAAGATCGTGGCCCAGAAAATCAACAAGCCCTATTCGACTCTGATGCGCGAAATCAATCCCTTCGACATCAGCGCCAAACTGGGAGCCGAAACACTCCTGGAAATCATGAAAGTGACCCATGATATCCGTCCGTTGCAGTACATGGCATCCGAAATGGGTTTCTCCCTGGACACCGGAAACGCTTGAACAGACCTTTGATTTTCCATGGCCGGGCAGCACGCCCGGCCTTTTTTTTTGCCTGCTGAATCCGCGCCGCACTCAGGAGAATGTCTGAACAAGAAAGCATCCAGACTTCTTGCCAAATTATCCTTAACAGAATAGGTTTATAAAGAGCCAATAAATAAGGATAACAATCGGCAATGACCCATCAATCCAGCATGAAATCCCCCAGGGCAGACTCCCTGAGCCGACGAGCCAAATTCATCCAGCTGGTTTTCATCACTGTTATTGTCTCTTGTTTCTCCTGCGCCCTCATTCTCTTCAATGCCTACAGGTTGCATGTCCAGCTTGCCGAACGGGCCGAAAACATCTCCCATTTGGCTCGGACCAGCCTGGCGAGCGCCGTCTGGCAGGTGGACCACGCCTCGGCCAGCGACTTCATTGACGCCGTGCTTCAGGACGATGCCGTGGTTTTTGCGCAGGTTGTCACCGGCCGGGAAATCATGGCCTCCAAGACACGCCCTCAGTATGTGGGCCTGAATTTTGCTGACTTCAAAAATGACAACGGATTCCTGACCAAATCCGTGGAAATCAGGAAATACGGTGACTGGATCGGCTCCTTCAATCTGGCTATTTCGACCGAAGGGTATTTTCAGGAAATTGGGATATACATCGGAGCCACTGTCGCACTGGCCCTACTGCTCACCCTGGCACTGACCATGACTGCGGTCCGATTCACCAAAAAACACTTCCTTGTTCCATTGATCACCTTGGAAGAATCGGCCTCCGCCATCGCTGATGGCGACCTGGACGCCTTCATCGACACCTCAGCACCCAACGAACTCGGCAACCTGGCCAGGACCATCGACGACATGCGGGAATCGGTCCGGCATCTCATCAACGATTTGCAGGAGGCCAACACCAAACTGCAAAACCACCAGAATCTCCTCGAAAGCAGGGTCAGGGACCGAACCGAAGAACTCAAACGCAAAAACGCCTCTCTGAACGAAGCTCTCGGAGAGATCCACACCGCAAAAATGGCGGCAGAGGTCGCAAACCTCGCCAAGAGCAGCTTTCTGGCGAGCATGAGTCATGAAATCAGGACGCCCATGAACGCCATTCTGGGCATGGCCGACATCCTCTGGGAAACCGAACTGACCGATGACCAGGCCAAATATGTCGATGTCTTCAAGACCGCAGGGGAGAGCCTGCTTGAGATACTCGACGACATCCTGGACCTGTCCAAGATCGAAGCCGGTCATCTGGAACTGGAAAACACCTGGTTCTTCCTCAGCGAGGTTCTGGACAAGACCTGCGGAGTCATCCAGACCAAAGCGGACCAAAAGGGGTTGCATATATCCTGCTCCCTGGCGCCGGACATCCCGGACCGACTGGAGGGTGACCCCAACCGCCTCAGGCAGATCCTCATCAACCTGCTCGGCAACGCCGTCAAGTTCACCGACCAAGGGTCCGTAAACTTGAATGTTGAACGCACTCCCGACTCCGGCAGCGACACCCTGCTTCACTTTTCCATTGCCGACACAGGCGTCGGCGTTTCCAGCGACAAACTCGCTTCCATCTTCGACGCCTTCACCCAGGCGGACAGTTCCACCACACGGCAATTCGGCGGGACCGGCCTCGGACTGGCCATCAGCAAGGAGCTGGTTCACATGATGGGCGGACGCATCTGGGCCGAAAGCACGCCCGGCAAGGGAAGCACCTTTCATTTCACGGTCCGCCTGACGGCCTCGGCAGCCGAGTCGCCCGTGAAAACCGGAGCAGCAGTCGGGGGGGATGAACCGCCTCTCCCGGCGATCAACATCCTCATGCTGGAGGATTCAAAATATAACGCCTTCGTGACCGAGACCTACCTCAAGTCCACTCCCTGCCGGATGACAGTGGTGGAAAACGGCCAGGCGGGGCTGGACGCCTTCAAGCAGGGAGGATGGGACCTGGTCCTCATGGACATCCAGATGCCTGTGATGGACGGTTTTGAAGCCACGAAAGCCATCCGGGAATGGGAGCGGGACAACGGGCTGCCCCCTGTCCCCATCGTGGCCATGACCGCATACGCCTTGAACGAGGATGCCCAACGATGCCTGGAAGCAGGTGCGGATCTCCACCTGCCCAAGCCGATCAAGAAAAGTGCGTTGTTCGACACCATCCGCCAACTCACCGGGGCACAAGCGATCCAACCGGACAAGGGAGAGCGGCATGGCTGATATGAATCTTGTATGGTGCCACGGCTCCTTAAGCCAACCATGGGGGGCCAAAAGCCTTGCCTTGGCAGCCACGGCCAAGGGTCTGGCCCTGGACATGACCGCCCCGGATTTTCAGGATTTGGAAAACCCCGACCAGCGGGTTGAACGGCTGACCGCCCTGCTCGAAAAAGACGGTAGACCGACCATTCTCGCAGGTTCGAGCATGGGCGGATACGTGGCCGCCGCTGCCGCCAGAACAACGAATGTCGCGGGCCTCTTCCTCCTTGCTCCTGCTTTCTATCTCCCCGGATATGCCATACATGTCTTCACGAACCTGCCGCGTCACGTCACACTTGTTCACGGCTGGTCCGACGATGTGGTCCCGGTGGACAATTCGATACGGTTCGCCCGTTCGCACTCGGCCGATCTGCACATCTTTGACGACGGCCACCGGCTCGAAGGTTCAGGACACAAACTGTGCATCCTTTTCGGACAACTTCTAACGATCATCACAAAAATGGAAACGGCATGATCCCAACCAAAGCCCAGCCTCTTTTTATCGCGCTCATCACTGCGGCCTCGCTCCTGCTGGCCGCAACCGGTCGGGCACAGGAGGACTACCCCCTGCGCCCCTACTATCCCGAGGTCCCCTACATGACTACGGATCGGTTGATGAACGAGTACGACAGCACCATCGTCGTGGATATCCGGTCCCGCTTCGAATACGAAGTGGCCCGCATCAACAAGGCGATCCTGCTGCCGCTGACCGGCAAGGATTTTGCCCAGCGGCTGGAAGAAATTCGCCCCAAGCAGTCCGAGCAGTCCCTTATTTTCTATTGCAACGGCCATTCATGCGCCAAGAGCTACCAGGCAGCCCAGTTGTCCCTGTCCATGGGATTCGAAAACGTCTTCGTCTATGACGGCGGCATATTCGACTGGATCATGGCCGCCCCGGACAAGGCCACGCTCATGGGCTCCACCCCGGCAAGAGCGGACCGGGTCATCTCCAAGGAAGCCTTGAATCGGCGCATGATGACGTATGAGCAATTCGAAAACGAAGCCAGGAAACCAAACACCATAGTCATCGACATCCGAGACCCCTTCCAACGGGATTTGACCCCGAGAATCGACGGCATTCGCAACATCCCCCTGGACCCGCTCCTTGAACTGGTCACCTCCCGGATCTGGACCGAAAAACGGCTCCTGTTCTTTGATGCGGTGGGCAAACAGGTCCGCTGGCTGCAATATTTTCTCGAATCCTTCGACTATTTCGACTACGCCTTTCTGGACGGCGGCATCCGATCCATTGCCGACAGCGCATCCAAACTCAAGCCGGTCATAGAATCCGACCGGTCCGTGGTCAGCAGCCAGGCAATGCTCCTCAAACTCACCGCCGACCAGAGGCTGAACAATTCCGACCGCAAGGTGATCAGCTACCTGCTGGCCAACATCAAATTCAACAACTATGTGGTCATCGACATGGAACGATTAAGCCTGGAAACGGGCATCAACGATTCCCTGCTCCTCAGTTCCATGAAGAAACTGACCTCCTTCGGCTACGCCACGCACTCGGTCATACAGGGAATGCTCATTGTCCAGGTGGACCCGCGCCTGGCCTGGAAGGGCGACAATGACAGCGCCCTGTGGGAAGAGAAAGTCCATGAATTCGAAACCTCCATACTGAAATAGGCACAACCATGCGCACATCCAATTCACAGATATCTCTTCTGGGCACCGTCGCGCTGCTGCTGCTCCTGCTGCCAGCACCCGCCAGTGCGCTGGAACCAGCCTCCATCATCCTGCAATGGCTGCCCCAGGCCCAATTCGCAGGATTTTTCGTGGCCAAGGACAAAGGCTTTTACGAGGAGGAGGGCATTGACCTTACCATCCTTTCCGGCGGCCCCGACGTCCTGGCCAGCGACTACCTGGATACGGGCAAAGCTGATTTTGCCACCCTGTTCCTGTCCACGGGACTCAAACGGCGGGAAACGATGCCCATCGTCAACATCGGGCAATTCGTGCAACGTTCGGCCCTGATGCTGATCACCAAGAAGTCCGCGAAGATCAATTCTTTCAAAGATCTGGACGGGAAAAAGGTCGGACTTTGGGCCAACGAATTTCAAATCCAGGCCATCGCCCTGTTCCGGCAAAACGATATCAGGGTCACGGTGGTTCCGCAGTCAAACTCCCTGGATCTGTTCATGCGCGGCGGCGTGCAGGCGGCCTCGGGCATGTGGTACAACGAATACCACACCCTGCTGACCTACGGTCTGGACGAATCCGATCTGCACCCCCTGTTTTTCAACGAAGCCGGTCTCAATTTCCCGGAAGACGGCATCTACTGCCTGGAAAAAACCGCCACCGAACGAAAAGAGCTGTGCCTCAAACTGGTCCGGGCCACCATCCGCGGTTGGCAATACGCCTTTGCCCACACGGAAGAAGCCCTGGATATCGTCCTGCACCGCATGCGGGAAGCCAAGGTTTCGGTGAACAGGGTGCACCAACGCTGGATGCTCAAGAGGATGGAGGACATCATCATGTCCGACGAGAACGCCACCATGGGCGTCCTGCGTAAAGACGACTTCGAACGGGTCCAGCAGGTACTTCTGAATACCGAGTTCATGGACACCCCCGTGGACTATGCCGATTTCTACAGGGGGATGGAATAATGAAACGGTATCCCATCGCCTTCAAACTGACCTTCTTCATCCTGTCCTGCGCCTTCATCATCGTGGCCGCCATTGTCGTCTACAACTACACCTATTCGCGCGACATCATCCTGCGCCAGGCCGAGGACAACTCGCGCATGTTGGCCAACGAAACCGTAGTGCGCATCGATTCCGTGCTCTCCAGCGCTCAGAAGGTTGCGGAGAATATCGCCTTTTCCCTGGAAGACGCCTCCCTGTCCAAAGAGGAAATCATCGAACTGAACCGGCGAGTGCTGGCCAACAATCCCGACATCTACGGCATGGCCATCGCCTTCGAACCCTATTTTCTTCAACCGAACAAACTCTATTTCGCCCCCTACTACTTCCGCACCGGCGGGCGTCTCGGCTACACCATGCTCGGTGACCCCGGCTATCGGTACTTCTACATGGACTGGTACCAGCTCCCCAAGGAACTGGGACGGCCTGTGTGGACCGAGCCATACTTCGACGAGGGGGGCGGCGGCGTGCTCATGGCGACCTACTCGGTCCCATTCTATCGGACCGTGGAAAACAAAACCGTGTTCGCCGGGGTCGTGACGGCAGACATCTCCCTGAACTGGCTGCAGGAGATGGTGCGCAGCATCCGCCTCTACGAAACCGGGTACGCCTTCATGCTCTCTCGCCACGGCACGTTCATCACCCACCCCGACCGGAGACTGGTCATGAACCAGACCATGTTCTCCCTGGCTGAGGAGCTTGGCTCCGAAAGACTCAGAAAACTGGGCCAATCCATGCTCAAAGGGGAATCCAATTTTGTCTCAGTGGACGACATCGACGGCAGGGACAGCTTTCTCTTCAGCGCGGGGCTCAAGCATGGCGGCTGGTCACTGGGCATCATCTTCCCCAAGGAGGAGATGCTGGCCGATGTGTACCGGCTTTCAAAAGTCATGACCATCATCGGGGTCATGGGCTTTGTCATCCTGGTCCTGGTCACCATAGGCATAGCCCGGCGCATCACACACCCCCTGCGCGAACTGTCCGGTGCAGCCCGGGAAATCGCGTCCGGCAACCTGGATCTCATGCTGCCGGACATCAAAGCCAATGACGAGGTGGGCGACCTGGCCGAATCATTCCGGCACATGAAAACGTCCCTCAAGGACTTCATCAGGGATCTCACCGCCACCACCTCGGCCAAGGAACGCATCGAGTCGGAACTGCGCATCGCCAGCGAGATTCAGATGGGCATCCTGCCCAAACTGTTCCCGGCTTTCCCGGACCGCAAGGAATTCGAAGTCTTTGCCTCCATCGAACCGGCCAAGGAAGTGGGCGGCGACCTCTATGACTTCTTTTTCGTGGACGACACCCACTTCTGTTTTCTGGTGGGCGACGTATCCGGCAAGGGCGTACCCGCGGCCTTTTTCATGGCCGTGACCAAGACCCTGCTCAAGGTCGTGTCCGAAAAAGGGCTTGATCCTGGCGAGATACTGACCAAGGTAAATGGCGACCTGTCCGAAGACAACGAGTCCTGCATGTTCGTCACCCTGTTCCTGGCCATCATCGACATCGAGACCGGCGAGACCCGCTATGCCAATGCGGGCCACAACCCGCCCATCTACATGCCCTGCGGCGGCACCCCTGAATGGATTCCCCCGTTCGGAGAACCCGTGGCCGGCATCATGGACTCCATGGAATATTCCACAAAGACCATGACCATGAATCCCGGTGACATCATCTTCATTTACACGGACGGCGTCACCGAAGCCATGGACCCGGACAAGACCCTCTATTCCGAGGATCGGCTCATGAAATTGCTGACCGGGATGGAAGAGCCCTTTGCCCCCAAGCTGGTCAAGGAGATAGGCAAATCCATCAAGACCTTTACCCGGGGAGCAGAACCGTCGGACGACATTACCATGCTCGCCATGCAGTTCATGGGGTCATGCAAGAAATGACATAACCGGGTATGCGGCCTTGTGAGGCATAATCAGGTGCGATTCGTCATTGCTTTTCACAATGACCACAGTTGGCTGTTTTCTTTGATATTATTCGCTCACGTCGCCAACGACTATGAAGTTTTTTTGGCTGTCTTTCAATTTTCATTGACGCTAAATTAAAAAAGGGAGTAACTTCGATTTACATGGCAGAATATCCAACATGTGGGGGGTAAACATGTTCGAGAAGAATCTGACCAAGAAAATGCAGGACGTTGTCCTGGAGGGACGCATCCCGGCCAAGGAAGTTTCCCGAGTGATCAAGAAGCCGTATTCGACACTGCTTCGTGAGCTCAATCCGTTCGATTCGCACGCCAAACTCGGCGCCGAAACCATGTTCGAGATCGTCAAGGTGACGCACAACGTCGCCATCCTCGAATTCATGGCCCGCGAACTCGGATACACGCTCATGCCACTGGACGGCGTGAAGTCGATCAGACGCAGAGAAACGGCCAAACCAATGACGGAGCGGGAAGCGACCATGTAGTCACAAAATCCCATCTCCTGCCAAACAGCCCGGCGCATGGCATGCCATGCGCCGGGCGTTGACGCTTGTCCGTCGACTCAATGCAATCTCACGTTTCATTTTGACTTTGCAATTCGATTGGTTTCTACTATTCAAAGCACCTAAACGCTCCAAGGAGGAAGGGTATGTCCCACGATACATTCAAAAAAGCGCTCGCAGTCGGTCGGCCGCCGAACGTTATGCAAAACTTTCCCAATTCCCAGGCACTGATCGTCAGCGGCAAGGTCATCGACCGGGCCATGACCGCCAAGGGACAGGCCATGACCATCGCAGCCAACGGTCGCAACATTTTCATCATCGAAGGGGCGCTCAAGGCTGCCCAGCGTGCCAATGCCGCCATCATCATCGAGATCGCCCGATCGGAAGCCACGTACTGCCCGACCACATTGTGGAACATCGCCCGCCGGGTAGACTACCTGTGCAACAAGCTGGGGATTACCATCCCGGTTGCCGTACACGCCGACCACTACTTCATGAAGAAATGGGATGACGTGGCCGTGGCCAAGGCGGAAATCCCCTCCCTGTTCGACGCAGGCATCACTTCCATCGCCCTCGACGCCTCGCACATGACCGACGACCTCAACCTGCTGGCCAATATCGAGGTCTCCCCCAGCATACCTGCCTGGGCCGGATATGAGACCGAAATCGGCGAGATCAAGGGTGCGTTCGGCCTGTCCAGTCCTGTGGAGGCGAAGTACCTGTGCCAAGGCCTCAACGCCCACGGCCTGTGCCCTGACTGGATCGCCCTGAACAACGGCACCACCCACGGCATCGAGGCCTCCGGCGAAGGCATCCAGGTGGATTTGACCGCAGAAATCCACAAGACCCTGAAGCCTTACGGAACCTCGGGCGCACAGCACGGCACCTCGGGCAACGACTCCCAGCGCCTGCGCGAGATCGCGGCCCGGACCGCCACCACCAAGGCCAACGTGGCCACTGCCCTGCAAATGATCAGCTGGGGAGTCAAGGTCAACGACTTCGGCAACGCCATCATGGACGGCGACCGATTTGCCAAGGTTCCCGGCAAGGGCGTTGAAGACGCACTCTGGGACGAGATGGTCGCCTACGCCGACGACAAGGGTTTCTCCGGAGGCGACTACAAAAAGCTCAACCTCATTTTCGAGCGCCGTTGGCAGGGCCAGAGCCAAGCCGTCCGCGAACGCATGTCCAAGGGCGTCGAAGACTTTGTCTACGACCTTCTGGTCAACGTGTTCAACGCCAAGGACACCGCGCCCATCGCCTGCGACATCATCCTCGAAGCCGGTTCCTACGACCTCGGCCTCAAGGCCGAACGGTTCGAAGACCCTGCCGACTGGACCGAAGCCAAGATCAAGGCCAAGGCCGCGGCCATCGACACCGACAAGGGCCCCAAGGGCGACTTCGACGACTAGACTGCCTCAATCCTAAAAAGACGCCCGTTCCGACATGAGTCGGAACGGGCGTTTCTCATTGTATTCTCAAGACCGCGGGGTGGCGTGAAAAGGACTGGCCGACAAATGAATGCCGTTACACGTTGAACAGAAAGTGCGTCACGTCACCGTCGTGCATGACATACTCCTTGCCCTCGACCCGAAGCACTCCCTCGGAACGGCATTTCGCTTCGGAGCCGTACTTGACATAGTTGTCGTAGCTGATCACTTCGGCCCGGATGAAACCCCGCTCGAAATCGGTGTGGATGACGCCTGCCGCCTGGGGAGCCTTGTCCCCCACGTTGATGGTCCAGGCACGGACTTCCTTGACCCCTGCGGTAAAGTAGCTGATCAACCCGAGTGAGTTGAAGCCGGTACGGATGATCTGGTGCAGACCGGACTCCTTGATGCCGTAGGATTCCATGAACTCCTGGTATTCCTCTTCATCAAGGCCCACCAGTTCTTCTTCCATGCGTGCGGAAATCTTGACGAACTCAGCTCCACGCTCCTCGGCCAGGGCGCGCACCGCCGTGACGTGGCCGTTGTCCCCGGCCACACCCTCTTCGTCCACATTGGCGCAATAAATGACGTTCTTGGCCGTGATCAGGCGCAGTTCGGCCAGGAGCTCGGGCAGTGCCTTGCCCCCGCCCGTAAAGCTGCTTGCGGGTTGCGCCTGATCCATGTGTGCCAGCAACTGCTTGGCCGCCTCGATCTTCGGGGCCAGGGTCTTATCGCCCTTGAGCTGCTTTTCCATGCGCTCAAGACGATTTTCCAGAACCTGGACATCGGCCAGTATCAACTCGGTCTCAATGACCTCGATATCCCGGAGCGGGTCCACGGAGTTGGCCACGTGAATGACGTCGTCGTCGTCAAAACAGCGGACCACATGCAGAATGGCCTGGGTTTCGCGAATGTTGGCCAAAAACTTGTTGCCCAGCCCTTCGCCCTTGCTGGCCCCGGCCACCAGGCCGGCAATGTCCACGAAATCCACTGTGGAGCTCTGCACACGCTGGGGTTTTACCAGCCCGGCCAGGACGTCCAGACGGCTATCCGGCACAGGCACCACGGCCTTGTTCGGTTCAATGGTGCAAAAGGCATAGTTGGCGCTTTCGGCATTCTGTGCCTTGGTGAGCGCATTGAACAGGGTGGACTTGCCGACATTGGGCAGCCCGACGATACCGATACTGAGTGACATGGAAGCTCCTGAAAAGATATTGCCGGGGGGAGACCCTTCCGGCGAGGGGCACTCATTACCTTGCTTCCCGAAATCACGCAAGTCGTATTGCCCACGCAAAAAAGCCCGCCGAAGCGGACTTTCTGTTTTCAATCCGAATGCGGTTCTTATGCCTCCGGGCGTCTGGCCTCCACGGTCATGCCGGGCTTGAGGTCATACACCTTGCCGAATATCTCCACGGGAACGATCTTGTCCCCCCGATGAAAGGCGGTCATGTTCACCCGATCCTGTTCTATGACCAGGTCGAACCAGATGGACCGCCAAACAAAGGAAAGACGCATCTCGCCCCAGTGGAAAGGCAGGTCCGGGTCAACCTTCATGGGCGAAGCGGACATGTTCAGACCGGCGAAATCCTGCTTGAGCACTTCAAGAGTTCCGGCCATGACGCCGGTGTGAATGCCCTCGATGGTGGTGCCGCCCTGGGTGTCCCTGATGTCGGATTCCATGGCCTCCATGAACCATTCCCAGGACACTTCGCTGGGATAGATATACTTGGAGATGACCGCGTGGACGACCTTGGACAGGGTCGAGCCGTGGCTGGTCCGTTGTTCATAGAAGTCGTAGTTGTCCTTAAGCAACTTGATGGGATCATCGACCTTGTTGCCGAGTTGATTCAGGATGCGGGCCACTTCATCGGGTTCGAGCAGGTACCAGGTCATCAGGGTATCGGCCTGCTTGGCCACCTTGTACTTGTCCGGATTGTCGCCCTCTGCCTTGAGGATGCGATCCATGCGGTGAATGGAATAGAACCGCTTGCGATACGCGTCCCAATCAAGCTCGTCCAGATCCATGTACCCGTCGAACTGGCTGACGATGCCGTCCTCGGTCAGGATGACGTTGAGCTTGGTGGTCATGTCCCGCCACTTGACGATTTCCTCTTCGGTCAGCTTGATCCGGTCCACCACCCCACTGCGCGTGGCTGGCGGCAGTTCGTCGAGAATGGCCAGGGACTTTTCGAGCAGCCAGACCACCATGATGTTGGTGTAGGCGTTGTCACGCACGCCGGGCACGTCCGAACCGGGCAAGGCTTCATGGAACTCATCCGGCCCCATGACCCCGTCGATATGATATTTGCCGGTGGCCTCGTCATAGGTGGCGATGCCGCCCCAGAACCGGGCGATGTCGAGCATCATCTCCGCGCCGAAGTCTCGCAGGAAGGCCTTGTCCCCTGTCCAGGCAACGTACCGCCAGGCATTGACGAACACTGCGATGGAGACATGGCGCTGTCGGCGCGACAGATCCGGTCCCCAGTCCTTGGACTCGGGATTGTAGTGAACCTCCTGGGTCTCCTCGGTGCCGTCGTCGGCTGTCTGCCAGGGGTACATGGCCCCGATATACCCGTTCTCCCTGGCATACTCGCGGGCCGCGTCCAGGCGGTTGTAGCGGTACATCAAGAGGGCCTTGGATATCTCCGGAAAGTTGGAGTCGAAGAAAGGCTGAATATAAACCTCGTCCCAGAAAATGTGCCCGCGATAGGCCTCGCCCGACAGGCCGCGGGCGGGCATTCCCGCGTCGCGGTCCACATTGTGCGGGCTGGCCGTCACCAGCAGGTGATAGAGGTGCAAACGCAGTACCCGCTGCACGAACCGGTCACCGGTGACGCGGATGTCAGACTTCTGCCACAACGCCTTCCAGGCCTTGGCATGGGGGCTGTAGACGCCGTTGAACGTCTTCACGCCCTTGAGCCCGTCCAGGCACATCTCGCGCAGATCGCCCGGTTCGCGATCCAGGGAGGTGCGCACGTACACGAATTTTTCCAGGCAGTAAGAGTGATTTTCAATGGCGTTGATGCACATTTCCTCGGAGACCATGGCTCGTTCCTGGACTACCTCCTTGCGCACCTCCACCGGCTTGCCGTCTTCCAGAAGCCGTGTTTTGGCGGTCATGACAATCTGGTAGCGGGAATGGGTGGTCTCCATATGCAAATAGATGCCGTTTCCGGCCTTGCCGCCTCCGACCCGGTTCAGATGGTTGGTGTTCAGGCTGGAGTATCGGGCCACGCCTTCATTGCTCACATTGCCGTTCAATGAAGAACGGAACGTGATCTTGGCCGTGTAGTTGAGGGGGGTGTAATCGAACTGAAGGGCCATCAGGTGGGCATCGGCCATGGAAGCCACGCGCCTGGACGAGATGCGGGTGATGCGCCCCACCTGGTCCTTGACCACCATGTGCCGTTCCATGACGCCCTCGCGCATGTGCAGCCGGTGGGAATAGCTCAGGATCTCCATGGACAGGGGGCTGACGAATTCACCGTTGCCGATCTTGAAGACCACGGGCAGCCAGTTCGGGCAGTTGACCAGGTCGTTGTTCCATATTTCCCGCCCCTGGACATCGCTCGGCGTCTTGTTGAAGATGCCCGAAATGTAGGTGCCGGGATAGAAATAGTAGGATGAGCACTCGCACTCATAGGCGCCGCGTGTTCCGAGGTAGCCGTTGCCCACGGTGGTCAGTGTCTCGCGCAGCTTTTCATCGCCGGGTTCGAAACCGTGGTAGCTCAGGTACCACTCGTCCGTGGCCATGCCGGTCTCGAACCACTCGAACAGATCGTCCACGGTAAGCTCGCCCAGATCGGACACCACCATGTCGGCGCCGAAGCGCTTGAGCATCTCGCCGCCGATGTTGCGGGCCACGCCCAGCGTCAAACCGAAGTTGCCCGCGCAACCGGCCTGGACGCCGGAGATGGCGTCTTCAACGACCACGCACTCACCCGGAACCAGCCCCATCCGTTCGGCCGCAGTGACAAAGATATCCGGTTCGGGCTTGCCCTTGAGGTCCAGCTCCGCCGAGACCATGCCGTCCACCTGGGCATCGAACAGGTCTTCCAGGCCGGCCAGTTTGAGAACCAATGCTCCGTTGCGGCTGGAGGTGGCCAGGGCCACCCGAACACCCTGTCTCTTGAGTTCGGTGACGAAATCCACCGAAGTCTTGAAGACCTCGGGACCTTCCTCGTTCAAAATCTCCCTGAACAACTCGTTCTTCTTGTTACCGATGCCGCATACGGAATCGAAACTCGGAGGATCTTCGGCTGCACCTGGGGCCAAGCGTATGTTCCTGGACTTGAGAAAGCTCAGCACCCCCTCGAAACGGGGCTTCCCGTCCACGTAATTTTGATAATCCGCTGTCAGGTCGAACGGCTCAAAAGAGGTATGGGTTTCCTCTGCGTGGTGTTTCAGGAATTCGTTGAATGCGGCTTCCCACGCCTGGGCATGAACCCGAGCCGTGCGTGTGATGACGCCGTCAAGATCGAAGACTACGCCTTTGAGAGTTGTTGCTGCCACGGAAAACTCCTTGGATTTATCTGATTCCTCGCTGTCCGGGTTAAAGGGTACCCAGAATAGTCACCAATATATCGGGTTCGGGCACGATCAGCGCTGCGTCCGTCAGCCCGAGGACTCTTTTTTTCAGATCTTCATTCTTCGTCACGTAGACGGCCCTGGTATCCGGGGCCAACTCCAGTGCAGCTTCGAGCATGGGAACATCGGAGCCGGTATCGCCGCAGACCAGATGGGGTCCGTGGGACATCCCCAGATTCAATTCGCCATTCAGGAACTTCACACCGTCACCCTTGTCGAAATCCTTGAGCCCGTCACCCGAAGTTTCCACCGTAAGGATGATCTCCACGTCAAGACCGGTGTCCTCGATACGGAAATTCCGCTCATCGGGATCAAGGGCGGCCACCAGGGATTCGAGCATCTTGGCGAACGCCTCGGATTCGGCCTGGGGAATGGACTTGCCGATATCCTGCCGGGCCACGGTGGATTGGCCGAACTTGAACTGGAGACCGGAACCGATGAGAGTGAATTTCTCGTACTCCGGGCGTCCGGTCAGTTTTACAAGTTGTTCGTTGAGGGCATTGATGGCCGCCTGCTTTTCCTCGGAAATGGGCAGCCGCCTGATCCGGCCTTCCAGGTCAAGGCATTCACGCCCTTTGGAAGCCGCGTAATACATCTCGCCTTCGGGATTGACCGATATGTCAATCAATCCGTCCAACGGTGCCGAAGTCAAAATGACCGGCTGTCTGGCCTTGTTCCGGGCAAAACGGGTCAAAAACAGTGAATTGTAAATGGATTGTATGGAGGTCAGATAGCGGGCGCAGTAATTGTTGATGGTCCCGTCACGGTCCGTGATGAAGCAGTTGAAATCAACCCCCTGCAACAGATCGCGCCCCGCCTGCACCTGACCCTCAAAGTCGGGATACAGGTCGGACAAAAGGTCGAGGAACGTATCCTCCCCCTCTTCCAGATAAAACAAATCCTTGCGGGTTTCGTTGATTTCATAATCCATGTCCAGCCCGATGGACCGATCCCGGTCCAGGGAGAGCACTTTCCTGCCATCCGCCTCCGGCACGTCCTCCAGCGAGGAAAGCACATTGGTCAACGACACCACGTCATCGTCCGAGACAGTGCCCCCGTTCAGCAAGGCTGCAACGGCCTTGCACCGCACCACGCGGGATGCGGCCATGAGGGAATAAAAATCCTTGAGCGTCTTCAGTTCCACAGGTTGGATTACTGACATGCATCCTCCATTAATACTCCACTCTGACTGTGTAGTTGACGACCTTTTCCTGTTTGCCGGTCGTCGACTGAATCCCCTTGAGATCGAACTCTATGCTTCCGGCATCCTTCATGACATATTCCGTATCGGCACTCAGCACCTTCCACTGTCCCGAAAAACCTTCCACGAGTTTCAAGTCCTGTGACACACCCTTGCCGTTCTTGACGGTGATCTGCCACCCCACCTCATAGACGTTCTTGCCTGTCCGGGTGAACTGTGTCTGAACGCGCTCCACGGTCATATCGAAGGAATTTCCGAGCACGAGGCGGACTTCGCCTCCGTCGGCCACGTGGGAGATACGGGATTCGCCCGCCAGCAGATGGCTCCCGTCCGAGGTGGGCATGAACACCCTTATCAGACCGGCCGGCATGGGACGGCCCAGATGATTTTCCTTGGTGTTCTTGAAAACAAGCGCCGATTCCACGCTCTGCTGCATCTCACCGGAGAACTGGCTTCGTCCGGTCTGGTACCGGCTGGTCAATTCGGTTTTGACAGAAATACCGGCCGCCGAAAACAGGTTGACCTGCTTGGAGCCGTTGGGCGGCAGGGAGATATATCTATCGAATTTGTAGACATGGTATTGGGAAAAGGATTCCTCGGCGGCGTTCATGGACGGCGCCGCCCCCATGGCGCTTTCGTCCATGGCCATCATCGGCTGGCTCCGATACAATTTCGGCGATTCGGCCCGTTGCACATCGCCCGCCACCAGACGCACATCGGCACCGCTGAAACCGTGACCCGACCCGTTGGTGATCGTGGCCCAGGCGTCCATGACGGCATTTCCACCCTGCTGGCCCACGGTCATGGTATAGTCGGTGCGCCAGTCGATGCCATCCATGAGGTAGCTCAGCAAAACATTTTTCCTGCCTTTGACCGAACTGTCGGTGGTCAGGGTCAAGGTCGGCTCGGCATCAAAACCCTTGGGCATTTCGGGCAGCAGCACCGCTTCATAGTCGCCCACGTAAATTTCCTTGCCCATGGCAAAGATAGGCCGATCCTCATTGGAGAGGAGCTTGGCCTGGCGAAGGATGCGCGCATTGGCATCCGCCGGGTCCGGCAGGATCACGGTCAGATCCTTGCCCACATAGGCATCCAACAGGTTCTTGGCGGTGATGGAATGAAAGGCGTACTGAATATCCTGAACCGTCATGTCCGGGGCCGATGCCCGTATGGAAGTGGAGTCGAGAGTTGCGGGAATGTCGTTGAAAATGACCGCAGCCGGTCCTTCCGGCAACGTCACCACGCGGGTTTCTGCCACCTGGGCACGGCCGGAATTATAAACGGCGATAAATGCACCGCTCCCCCATGCCTGACCGGAAAAAAGAACAAGAATGCCGAGAACGGTAGGCAGGAAATGGACTGAAAAAAAATATGGCCGAGTCATCAGACCTCCGGTTTTGTTGATATTCGGGTTTAAACACAGCTAACAGTTCTTACCTTGTATGATACACAGCCAAGTGCTTCTTTGCAAAATAATAACAAACATTCTTACGGTTCACAGTTATTCCAAAAAGCACACGGGAAAGGCGGCATTCGCCGGCCTTATGCCAAGCCTCGTTTACCGCCGGATAAACGCCTTTTTATTGGAGTTGCAGCATTTCTCATCTCGCCAATGCCGGGGTTTTCTGATACCGGAAGGAGCACTATGAAGATTCTCATCGTTGACGATTCCGGCCCCATTGTGGACCAACTCACCCTGATCCTGAACAGCGCGGGGTATACGGATATTATTGCCGTAAGAACGCTGGACCATTCAATCCGGACCCTGGATGACGCCATCGCCAACGAAACCCCCGTAGATCTAATCCTCATTGATCTCGACAATCATGACACCGACGGAATAGCCGCTACCCTGACCATCAAATCCCATCGGGAATTCGAAGACATCCCGATCATTGCCATCACAGGCGAAAACAGCACCGACATCCTTGACCGCGCTTTTGCCGCAGGTGCTTCCGATTACATCGTCAAACCCGTAGGCAAGACCGAACTCCGGGCCAGGGTCCGCTCGGCCCTGCAACTTCGCCGGGAAATGATCAAGCGGTTGCAGCGTGAACATGAATTGGAACGGCTCGCGCGCAAACTGGAACGGATGTCCAACCTTGACGGACTGACCGGCCTGGCCAACCGGCGCTGTTTCGACGACACCCTGATCCGTGAATGGGTACGAAACGGACGCGAGGATCTTTCGCTGGGATTGCTGATGATCGACATCGACCACTTCAAACATTACAATGACGCTCTCGGACATGTGGACGGAGATGCCTGCCTGCGTGCCGTTGCCGATGCCATCAATACCGCAACGAACCGCCCCGGCGACCTGGTTGCCCGTTACGGCGGCGAGGAGTTCGCCATCATCCTGCCCGGCACCAACTACGAAGGGGCCAAGGTTGTGGCCGAAAAAATCCACACCAATTTGTCCGAATCCTGCATCAACCACCCCAACTCCCGGGTGAGCTGCACGGTCACCGTATCCATAGGCGTTGCCTCCGGCATCCCTACCTGCGAGACCACGCCGGAACATCTCCTCAACGCCGCAGACCGCGCCCTCTACCTGGCCAAGCAATCCGGCCGGAATCGCACGGAATCCATCTGCCTTCCCGACCCAGAAGAACTCCGACAGTAGCCTATCGATAAGAGACAAGGGCCATGCGCTCCGGGGAGTTGCGCACGACCCTCATCAACAGGGATACTATGCACACGCCCGCAAGGTTCAGGCGTGTACGAGGAAATTTCGGTTATCTCAGGAAATGAATGGAAAGGTAGCTGCCGCAACAGGGGCAGACCTTGACCGGGGAAACCACGCCCGACTCTTCATTGATGATCGCTTCCCAGGGAATGAAACCGTCAAGGGTGTACTGAACCATCAGCCTGTGACCGCACTTGCAAAAACGTTCCTGCATGACTCTCTCCTTGATATGTCGCACCGGGTAGGTGTCGTTCCTTTAGACTCAACGTGACTATTTAATAAACAAGTATCGCTTCTTTTGTCAACTATTTTTTTACAAAATGTATTTCTTTTTCAAACAACTCGTCGCACGACAAATAAAACCCTTTTATTACAGCATAATAAAAAACGGCCCCCGCAATACAAAACACTGCGAGGGCCGTTCATCCGATATGATGTTAGTCTAACGATACTCTCTTGATGCCCACAGCACCTGGCCGATCACGCGCACGTTATCCAACTCGTCGCCGGACAGGTGGATGGGGGAGTAGTCCACGTTATCACTCCGCAGCACCAATGTTCCGGGCAGCCGCTCCACCCGTTTGACCATGACGGTGTCCTCCACGCCCACGGCGTAGATACCGCCGGAAAGCACGGCAGAGCGAGACTGGTCTATAAGCACCAGGTCCCCTTCCTTGATCTCCGGTTCCATGGAGTTTCCAATGACTTCCATGAGCACCATGTTGGCCGGATTCCCTCGCCGGTTCAGCCAATCCGAACGGAAGGAGTAATACCCCTCGACCAGCCCTTCGGTCTCGAAGGACCCGCCACCGGCGCAGAGCCGGGCGCGCACCTTGGGTATCTCCTCATAACAACTGCCGTCATCCGCAGCCGCAGCCACGGCAGCCTCGGGCCGGGGGAAACCCTTGCCCTGTTCCAACCACAGCGGGTTCAAGCCGAACCGCGCCGACAAATCCAGAATCCAGCGGGCAGGCACAGCATCCTTGCGTTTGGCCAAGGATACCGCAGCCCGCCCCACATCCAGCTCACGCGCCAGTTGCGACTGGTTCTTGATCTCCGTCTCCGAACAAAGCCTCTTGAAGAAAGCCTCGAATCCGTTACTCATTGTTGCGCCCTAGTTAATAGATTGTTGCTCTATGGAAATAATGTTTACTTGAAATTGACTTTTGTGTCAACCACAGAGTTTCCCCGCACAGAACTGCTTCCCCCCTGCCTCAACGAAGGTGGCACAGTCCAACGAACAGGCCGCAGCGCATTGTGCGGGGACAAAATGTTTGGAAAAAGGTGGGAATGGAGCCGGAGGAAGAAGAATCACTTCCCCCGGCTGTCGAGACAAATCTAGATCAAATCCTTGTAATCCATGGCTGCGGCCACCACTGACTTCAGGGTGAAATTCAGCTCCAACCGTTCCAGATTGACATCGTCGAGCACCACCTCCACGGCCTGACCCAGGGCAAAGGCGCGCCCGGTGCGTTCGCCCACGAGCATCTCGCGCTGGGGCCAATAGGTGTAATAATCGTCGTCCATGGTCGAGAGCCGGACCATGCCTTCGGCCATGACATCCTTCAATTCCACGTAGAAACCGTAGTCCGTGATATGGGAGACCACGCCGTTGAAGGATTCCCCCACCTTGTCCCGCATGAACAGGATGGTCACGCGCTTGAGGATCTCGCGCTCGGCATCCATGGCGACCCGTTCGCGGCCGGAGATATGGTTGGCGACATTTTGCAGCTTTTTCTGACCCGTGACGGGCTGAGGCGCTGCCCCTTCCACGCCCATGAAAAGCGCCGCCTTGACCAGTCGGTGCACAACCAGATCGGCATAGCGCCGGATGGGCGAGGTGAAATGGGCATACTCCTCGCTGGCCAGACCGAAATGCCCCTCGTTGTCCGGCGAATACTTGGCCTGCTTCATGGAACGCAGGAGCATCCGGTTGACGATGTATTCCTTGTCCGTGCCGCGCATGGAGGCCACCAGCATCTGGAGCTTCTTGGGCGTGATTTCCTTGGGCATGACCACGGATTTGTCTGTGCGTGAGAGCAACCGGAAAAGATTCTTGAGCTTTTCCTCATCAGCCGGGGGGTGGATGCGGAACAGGCACGGCAACCCACGCTCGATGAGAAAGTGGGCCACGGCCTCGTTGGCCGCGATCATGAACTCCTCAATGAGCTGGTGGGCGAAATTGCGCTGCTTGGGCCGAATATCCGAGGTCTCGCCGTGAACATCGAAGAAAATCTCAGGCTCGGGCAGGTCGAAATCCAGTGACCCGCGTCGGGAACGCAGGGCATTGATCTTGCGTGCCAGCTCTTCGGACAATTCCAGCATGGGGAGCAGCTCCGGGGCAATCTTCTTGCGGGCCGTCTCGTCCTTGTCGATAATCGCGTCCCTGACCAGCGAATAGGTCAATCGGGCATGACTGCGGATGACAGCCGGAAACAGCTCGGCCGACCGGGTGGCACCGGACCCGTCAGTGTCCATGCACACGACCATGGTCAGCCGCTGCACGTCCGGATTGAGCGAGCACAGACCATTGGACAGCCGCTCCGGGAACATCGGCTCCACGGACCGGGGGAAATAATAGGAATTACCGCGCTCCAGGGCTTCCCGGTCAAGGGGCGACCCCTCTGCCACGTAATGGGCCACATCGGCAATGGCCACCCACAGGCGGTACCCCTTGCCCTTGCGTTCCACCAGGATGGCATCATCGAAATCGCGTGCCGTGGCCCCGTCAATGGTCACGAACTGTTTGTCGACAAGGTTTCTGCGCCCCTTGAAATCACTTTCCAAAGGCTCTGTGGGCAATCCCTCGGCCTGATTCAGGGACCCTGACGGAAACCGGATGCGGATATTGTGGTTGGACTTGACCAACGCCTCCTGCACCGCGATATCAGCCTCTTCCCCAAGCCGTTCCACGATCTCCCCTTCCCACATGGTCGCGTCGACCTTGTTGCCGGGCACGCACAGGGCGATATCGCCGGGCTTCAAGTCCACGACGCCGTCCTTGAGGGAGGAAATGATGCCGAACGCGAGCCTCGGGTCGGACGGCCTGCACAGCCAATGCCCCCCGGTCATCTGCTTGAACACCTTGACCGGCAGGGTCTTGCGGCCCCGCTCCAGGACACGGACGACGCGTCCTTCGGCGCTGCGTCCGGCCTTGGGTTCGCCCACGACCGCGACCACCACCTTGTCGCCGTGCCATGCTTCTCCAAGGTCGCGCTGATTGACGAAGACGTCCTTGCGCCGGGAGTCTTCCGGCACCACGAACCCGAATCCCTGGCGCTGGATTTCCAGCCTTCCGGTAAGGCAATGCATGGACTCGGCCAGGCCGTATCCCCGCCGGATGCGGATGAGCTTACCCTGCTGGACCAGCGCATGAAGCATGCCCTTGACCTCATGCTTATCCTTTTTCTTGAGCCTGAGCTGGCGGATGACCTCGGCCCTGGCCATGGGCCGCTTGATCTCCTTGAACAGCTTGAGAAGAACACTCGGGGACAGGGGCGGTGAGCTCGGTCTGGGTTGGCTGCGTTGCTTTTTAGTCATTTTCGGTATCCCCGTTTGCAGATGTTTTTTTCTCGGGCCAGCTCCGCCCCCGGAACTCGGCCTCATAGGCGGCCCGATCCTCACGGCGCAGATTAAAGGCGTCATAACGACGGTCCCACCACGTGGAAAAAGGCGTGTCCACGCCGATGGTGGACGGGCCGAATTCCAGGCGCAGATCGAACTGCCAGAACTCGTTGGTGCTCATGGCTCCGAACTTGACCGCGTCCTTGGGCGTGCACAGGATGGCCCGGCAACCCAACTTCCTGGCTGTCTCGGATATCTCCAAAACGTCGTGCTTCGTATAGAAATGATGATCCCTGAAAACCATGTGCTTGAGAGGAGCATAACCGAAGTATGCCATGGCCGTGGCCTTGACCTGAGCAGGGTCGCCCACGCCCGTGACAAGCAGGTATTGGCCGCCGCCGAAATCACGGGCGGTTTCACCTCCAAGCACCTTGCGCAGGCCCGTGGGCATGATCTGAAAGCTGAACACGGGCTTGTTGAACCGCTCCAGGCGGTGTTCGATATACGGTTTGAGGGCCGCAAACCCCTTGGGACCGATCTTGAGCAGGAACGCATCGGCCCGCTCCAGTGCGGCCACGGGTTCACGCCAGGTGCCGGCCGGGATGATGCTGTTCCATCCACCCCTGACGTCCTCGGGCTTGAGCAGAACGAGATTCAGGTGCCGCTGCACGGCCATATGCTGGAATCCGTCATCGAGGATGATCAGTTCGGGCTTGAAATTCTTCATGACCATCTTGCCTGCGCGGGTCCGGTCGGGGTCCACCACCACCACCGCCTTCTCATGGGCACAGGCAAGCATGAGCGGTTCATCCCCTGCCTCTTCGGCCAGTGCGCCGGGCTTGACCACATAGGGGAGGGAAACTGGTTTTGCCCGATATCCCCGGGTGAGCAGGGCCACTGGAATGCCTTGGTTTTCGGCCCAGCCGAGCAGCCAGTCCGCCAACGGGGTCTTGCCGGAACCGCCCCACCCGATGTTGCCCACGGACACGGTCAGGACGGGCGCTTCCCAGCGGGGCAGAAGGCCGCGGCGGTAGAGATCCGCACGCACCTGCATGAGACCGCCGTAAAGCCAGGAAACAGGCTTGAGCAAGGGTGCCAAGGTATGCTGCAGCGCGGTTACTGATTCGGACATGGTCCTCCATGGGGAACGTTCATCACCCATATTCATACGTGGCTCTCACTCCGGTGGCAAGCAGGTCGACATCACATTTTCGGGAACCCACCGCCATCCAAAGAGAAAGGCCGCACCCGCCAAGCGGATGCGGCCTTCAAGTACAGTGTCGTCGAAACTACCTGCGGTTGCCCATGAGTCTGAGCAACATGAGGAACAGGTTGATGAAATCCAGGTACAGGGTCAAGGCACCAAGAATGGTCCCGCGCCGGATGGCGGCGGTGTCGCTCATGGGCACGTTCTCTCCCATGGTCTTGAGCTTCTGGGTGTCGTAGGCGGTAAGCCCCAGGAAGATGATCACGCCGATGCAGGAGATGGCAAAGGCCATGGCAGAACTCTGCAGGAACATGTTCACGACCATGGCGATGATGATACCGATCAGCCCCATGAAGAGCAGACTGCCCCAACTGGTCAGATCCTTCTTGGTCAGCAGGCCATACAGGGACATGGCCCCGAACATTCCGGCGGTGATGACGAAGGTGGCGGCCACGGATTCGGCGGTATAGGCCAGCAGGATCGGGGTCAGGGTCAGGCCGTTGAGGCCGGAATAGAGCAGAAACAGTGCGGTGGCAGTGCTTGGGGACATGCTGCTGATGCGCGCGCCAAGGTAGAACACAATGCCCAGTTCGGCAAAGAGCAGGATGAAGACCATCGTGGACATGCCCACCGCGCCTGTGGCCGGGTTCACGGTGAAGAGCATCTGCATCAGAGCCTGGGACTGGGTGACGGCAAAGGCCACCAGAGCGGTCAGGCCAAGGCCAGCGCTCATCCAACCGTAGACACCGCGCATGAAGACGTTGACGACTTCCGCTTTGGTGGCGCCTGCCTGTTGCATGCTGGGATACTGAGACATTGGTATTCCTCCGAATTGATTATCTGCTTTGGCCGGGGATATCCCGACGTTGTCCTTATCTAATCAGCTTTTGGTTCGCTGGCAAGGGGGTGCACCCGTTTGCACAACGATGCGTCCGGCCTCAACCGTTCACCCGAACGCCATACAGTCGTTCGGCTTCCTCCACCGTGACCGAGGTCATGCCGATGGGGGCCAGGGTGGCGCCGGCCAGTTTGAGATGCTGCCAGCCCCAGGGGATGCCGAGAATGGTGATGAAACAGCCGAGCGCAGCCAGAATATGCCCCAGACAAAGCCACCAGCCCGCAAAGACGAACCAGATGATGTTGCCGATCACCCCCCAGTCCGAGGTGCCGACATCCTGTTGGCCGGTCACGAGGTCCCGGCGGACCAGGGTCCGCCCGAACGGGATCAGGGCAAACTTGGCGATGACGAACGCGCTGCGCGCCCACGGCAGGCCGATAATGGTGATAGCCAGCAGACACCCGGCCAAAAACCAGCCGAATGCCATGAACAGGCCACCGATGATCCACCAGATCAGATTCCCCAGGATCGAAAGCATATTCTACTCCTTGCTGTTGAATTCCTGACATGGTGTTCGCCTATCAGGGCGATTTCGTCAATGCCGAAGCGCGCCTTGCGGCGTTTCCCCGCCCACCAGCAGCAGACTGCCTACCAGGGCGGTGAACGGAGCCACGGCAACCAGACCGAAACTGCCCACCAGGGTCTTGAGAACTTCAGCAGCCACGTAGATGAAATTGAAGGTGGAATCAAGCGGGATGCCCTGGGCCATGAATGCCATGAGCAGTGTCACGTACCCGCCGGAATAGGCCAAAAGCAACGTCGTGGTCATGGTGCCGACAACGGCCCGGCCCACACGAATGCCGGACCAGACGGCCTCAGTCCGTGAGATGCCCGGCTTCTTATCCACCACCTCGCTCATGGCCGAAGCCACGTCCATGGCCAGGTCCATGACCGCCCCGCTCGACGCCAGGAACACGCCCGCCATGAAGATGCGGGTCAGGTCGAGGTGGCCGTACCCGGCATACAGCAGGGTCTCGGCAAAGGGCATGACCGCCCCGTGCACATGAAACTTGCCGGTGAAAAAGACCGCCAGGGCGCAACTCGAGACCACGCCGAGAAACGCGCCGACAAACGCGGTCAGGCCGGTGCGGTTCACGCCCGCCACCAGAAAGATGATCACCGCGCTCAGGAGCGCCACCACGGACAGGGCCAGCCAGACCGGGTCCACGCCCTTGAGCAGGAGCGGGACCAGCACCTTCCACAGGACCATGCCCGTGAACACGAAGGAGAGCAGCGCCTTGAGTCCGGTCATGCCCCCGAACAGGAGGAGCAATCCGGCGAACAGGCCGAGCAGGAGCAGTTCCAGCCCGAGGCGATAGTGGGCCTGCGGGTTGGCATAGATGACACGGCCGTCCTCGCCGAGGGTCAGGACAACGTAGGCCGTATCCCCGGGTTTGAAGAGCTTGTCCCGGTCCAACTGTCCCATGAGCTGATTGTGGGCGTCGAACTCCTCGCCCTTGAAGGGGCCGTCCAGAATCTTGAGGGTCACGCTCTGCTCGCCCGAGAGAATGAGCCCGAGCCGCATGATATTGTCGTCGTCCACGTGCAACACTTCAGCGGTGCAGCGGACGGCCTCCTCATCCTTGTGGCTCTCGAATCCGGTGGGCAAAAAATAGAGGGCCGTGGCCAGAACGGTAAAAACGATGACGAGCAGCCTGTCGCGGGTCTTCCTGTCGGGTGAATACATGGGCACCTTGAGTAATGCGGGCGAACCGGATGGACCGGCCCGCCCGCAAATGGAGTTTCTGTGGGTTAATTGGCGGCGATCCGGACCTTGCCGGATTCAACGTACTGCGGCTGGGCCTGAAGGCCCATGGAGGACATGATCTTGGTGGCGATGTCCACGTTGTCATAGTAGCCGTTGAACTGCTCGGAACCCACGCCGATGGCGGAGGTGGACACAGGCACGCCGGTATGCTTGTAGGAAGTCCAGGCAAGCCCGGCCTTCTGGTTGAGCAGATGCGTCAGGGTCACGGACAACGGGTCATAGTCACCGTAGAGCAGATACTCGGCACCCTCGGCCTTGGCCTCGGCTTTCATGGAACGGGCAAAGGCGGTCTTGAGTTCGTCGATCTGATAGTCTGCCAGGACCAGGATATCCTTTTTGGGATCACCGGCGAACTTCAGGCCGAAGTTCTTGGTGATGACAGGCTTCATGGCCTCGAAGTCGCCGCCGCTCTTCCTGAAGTCGGCCATGACCTCATCGGTGAACTTCTGGAAAGAGATCTTCTGGTTGCCAAGAACCTCATAGTTGCTGCCGTACTGGGTACCGGCGAAGCCCAGGGTCAGGCCGCCGCATTCGTGGTCGCCGGTGACGACGATCAGGGTGTCATTGGGATGCTTCTTGTAAAAATCCAGCGCCTTTTGCGCGGCCTGATCAAAGGCGATGGTGTTCAGGATCGAGGCCGCGGCATCATTGGCGTGACAGGCCCAGTCGATCTTGCCACCTTCGACCATCAGGAAAAAGCCCTTGTCGTTGTCGAGCATCTCGATGGCCTTTCCGGTGAATTCAGGCAGGGTAATGTCCTTGTCCGTCATGTCCATGGAATAGGGAAGGGCCTGGGCGTCCTGAAGCCATGCATTCCAGGCGAGCACCTTGCCGTCGCCGGGCTTCAGCGCCATGAATTCCTTCTTGTCGGAAACGATCCTGTAGCCGTTGGCCTTGGCCTTTTCCAGGGCATCGCCGAGGGGAGCCTTGGACTTCTTGCCGGTCGGATCGACCATGCCGCCGCCTGCGAAGAAGTCAAAACCGGACTCGGCCAGGGCACAGTCGATTTCGTGATACATCTTGCGGGTCTTGACGTGGGCGTAAAAGGCGGCCGGAGTGGCGTGGTCAATGGACACGGAAGAGACGATGCCGACCTTCTTGCCCTGCTCCTTGGCCATTTCGGCCAGGTTTTTGACCGGCTTGAAGTCCGGGTCCATGCCGATGTAGTTGATATTGGTCTTGACGCCGGTGGCCAGGGCCGTGGCGGACGCCGCCGAGCCGGTGATGAACCGGTCATTGGCAAAGGTGGTGGTCACACCCTGCGCGGGCATGGAATCGATGGCCAGTTTCTTGCCGGTGTAGGCGGCTGTAGCGGCGCGCTGGGGCAGCCCCATGCCGTCGCCGATGAACAGGAAGACATACTTGGCGCTCTCCGCATAGGCATTGCCGACCATGAACATCATGGCGACAGCCAGCGCAAATGCGCATTTCACAAAAACTTTTTCCACTTTCAACATTCTCGACCTCCTAAAGTCGTATGGTTTGTTTTCTCCACAGATACCTACGCCCAAGAAGTTACATTAGCGTGTTGTCGTGTGAATAAAGCGTCAAGGAATTGTGACAAATAGGTCGCATGTTCACAAGGGGTTGGCATAATCCATCTCCAAATCAAAGCCTCACACAACAAGCCGAATTCCGACCATGCGCTCACACTTGAGGATGCCCGCACTTTGATTGCTACACCTTCAGGAAGTATATTACGCATTTTTTGTTGTCTTTTATCAATACCCAATTTAAAAAAAGGCACGCAATGTGCCACTCTATGCCGATTGTTCAAACGACCGGGAAAAATGAGAACATCGCCGCATGGCTTCTACCCCAATGCAAGGCAGCGGGCCTCACAGGACTGGGAATGTCCGGCCATGAAAAAACCCAATAAGGTAACCGCCATATGAACGTTGTAGATCAAAAAGACACGAAAAAGGATTTCTGGGACCGAAAGGCCAGAACCTTTCCGCGTTTCGAGGAAGGGGAACACACCTACGAGGCAGGCATCCTGAACAGGATCAGGAAGCATGGCGTGGACTTTCGCGGCAGCACCGTACTGGACGTGGGCTGCGGCAGCGGCATGTACACCATCCGTCTTGCCAGGGAAGCACGCCGGGTCACCGCCCTGGACATCTCACAGCAAATGCTGGACTTCCTGCGGCAGGACGCCGTCACCCAGGGGCTGGACAACATCGACTACGTGCGGTCGGAGTGGATGGATTTTCAGAGCGATGCAACCTACGACATCGTATTCTGCTCCATGACGCCTGCCATCCAGAGCGACGAATCCCGGTTCCAACTTCTGCGCCATGCAGGACGTTGGACTGTTTTCATGGGGTTTGCCGGAGTCATGAACTCCCAAATAATGACCGGCCTGTACGAGCACTACGACGTCACGCCCAAGGTGTTCACCAACGGCACGGACATGCGTTTGTGGCTGGAGGACCACTCCATTCCCTACACCCGATATCCGGTGGAAGGAACATGGGTCACACCCAAGAGCCTGGAGGCCAGGATGGATTCGTGCGCCACCTTCCTCAGCCAATACGGCGTGACCCCGGACCAGGATCATCTCAAGGAGTATCTGGCCCGGTTCGAAGAAGAACCCGGCCAGTATGTGGATCGGACGGACTACAAGATCGATTTGCTGATCTGGAACGCTCAGGCCGATTCCTGATCGCCAGGCCAAAACCTGGCCCAGACGGGCAGTCCGCCGCTTGACAGCCTGTTCGGCAATCCGTTAAAGCCCGAGACATGCATTTACAAGCACAACACACAACACGGCGCTGGTGGCGTACTTCCTCAAATATGCCAACAGCATAGCGAACTGATTAACGCAAGCTGTCGGCATTCTTGGTCGGCGGCATGGGCTTTTAGGGCCGTCGGCTTATCCGACGGCCCTTTTTTCATGCATTTTCAAGCCCTATGAAAGGAGCCACAACAATGGACAGAATTCTGACCGGGGAACGAACAACGGGCAACCTGCACATCGGCCACTACTTCGGTTCGCTGGAATCCCGGATCGCGTTACAGGACGAGTACGAGACCTTCATCATCCTGGCGGACATGCAGGTCCTTTACGATCACCTGGACGACGAGAAGGGCAAGGCCATCCGCACCAACGTATATCAGGCCCTGCTCGACAACCTGGCCGTTGGGCTGAACCCCGAAAAAGTCACCTTCTTCGTGCAGAGCGAAATCCCCGAACTGGCCGAGTTGACCATGTTCTTCACCTTCCTGGTCACTGTCGGCCGGGCCAAGCGGAACCCCACGGTCAAGGCGGAGATGGAGCAGGCCGGAACCAGCTATGAGCACATGAACCTCGGTTTTCTCTCCTTTCCGGTGTCCCAGGCGGCCGACATCCTTCTGCCCAAGGCGAACCTGGTGCCCGTGGGCGAGGACCAGATTCCGCACATCGAACAAACCCGGGAAGTCGCCCGCCGGTTCAACACCCTCTTCGGCGAGGTCTTTCCCATCCCGGATTACCTGGTCTCCCGGTTTCCCCGGCTTCCGGGACTCGACGGCAAAAACAAGATGTCGAAGTCGCTGAACAACGTCATCAACCTCACGGACGACGAACCAACAGTGAATCTCAAGATCAAAAAGGCGTATTCCGGCGAAGGGCACGTCCTTTTCACGTATGGCAAGCTGTTCGGCGTGGAGCCCGATGAGCGCATGGGGATCTTCAAGCCCGCCCTGGCGGAAGGCGTCAATGCCTTTCTGGAACCGATCCGCAATCGCCGCAAGGAACTGGAAAAAGAGCCCGGCTTCCTGCGCGAAATCCTGAACAAGGGCCGGGACAGGGTCCGGGAGATCGGTGCCGAAACCTTGGACGAGGTAAAAACCCGGATGGGAATGGTCTACTAGCGAACCGTCGAACAACCGCGTTTCCGCGAAAAGCCCCCGCATGTTTTTCACATGCGGGGGACTTTTCGCGGCGCACCCATTCCCCGGACGGCCTCCAAGCTCCAAACGGACTGTCGGCCTCCACGGGGAAAATTTCGTCAGCCCATGAAATCGTGCGCCCACCGGGCCAGATTGATCAGGATGAGCAGTGCGCCTTCAAAACGGGTAAGCCGCCAGCCCGTGCGCAGCAGGATGAGCACCAGCCCGACCATGCCGACCAGAAGGATCAATCCGCTTGAAGCCTCGGGAGAGACAGGCAACGGCTTAAGCAGACAGGTCAGGCCGAGCACCCCCGCGAAGTTGAAGAAATCCGAGCCGATGAGGTTGCCAAGGAGCATCTCGTTCTTGCCCTTGACCGAAGCTGCCAGACAAGTGACCAGCTCGGGCAGGCTGGTGCCGGCGGCCACGATGGTCACGCCGATGACCCAGGAGGAAACGCCCAGTTCCGTGGCAATGGAAGTGGCTGCCGTGACCATCAGGTGACCGCCCAAGGCGATGGCCACGAACCCGCCGATCAGAAGCACCCCGTCCAGCCATGAAGCGACCTTGCCCCTGGTTTCCTCCAACTCCTCCTCGCCCACGGCCTCGCGCTTCATGCCGAGATAAACCAGATAGCCTATGAGCAGGGCCACGAGACATCCGCCGAACACACGGCCCAATTCGCCGGTAAAGGATACGGCCAGGATACCTGCAGTGGTCAGGAAGAGCAGCACTCCGTCGCGGTAGACGATGGTTCTATTGGAAACCAGCGGCTTGATTATGGCCATGAGACCGAGAATGAAACCCAGATTGAAGATATTGGAACCGACCACGTTGGAAAGGGAGATATCGTTCTGCCCCCGGAAGGCCGCATTGATGGTCACCAGGAATTCCGGCGCAGAGGTGCCGAGCGCCACGATGGTCAGACCGATGACCAGCTCTGACACGTTGAACTTCCGGGCAATGAGGGCTGCCGAAGTGACGATCCAATTGGCGCCGAACCAGAGCAGCAGAGCAGAGGCGCAGAAGGTGATGGCGTCTATGAACATTGGTATACCTTATGTGATGGGCGGGACAGGTGCAACCTATGCCCCGGTTTCGGTCCGTTCTTTCTTCCAAACCTTGACGATTTCGGGCTTGGGCTCGGCCCAGGAAAGATTGGTCTCGCGAAAAGGGGCCACCTCCACGGTCTCTGTGGAACCATGCCTGCGGACAGCCACCCGGACTTTCGCACCCGTGGATTCAAAATGTCTGCGCGCCTTGCCCGAGTAGGAACTGATCAGGGCGGCCGCATCCAGTACAGCCTCGGGCGGCCAGTCGCCTTCCACGGGACGGCCCACGGCCAGGGGGCCTGGATAATCCACCAGCTTGAACACGTAGTCGGTCGGCTCCACGCAGGCCGCGATCAGGTCGTTGTCCTCGGCAGTCCGGCCAAAGGTCAGCCAATGGCTGTCGGCCCAGTACTGCCGTCCTGCGCGGGCCAGGGAAAAATCACCGGGAGACGGGCGGTCACGATGGGTCAGCAGCTTGACGAACCGCGCCGCGCCAGTGGCCTCGGTCAGACAGCAACCGCCCGCCGGAGTGGGGATTTCAGTGAATCCGTAGTGGGCGGCCAGCTCATACTGCGGTTTGCGACCGCGTCCGGCCAGGGCATGGAGCTTGTCCCGGTCCACCAGACCGGACTCCTCCATGGGCGTGGGATTGAGATTTTTCGCGCTCAGGGGGCGCAACAGCACGTCGCGCACCTGCGCCCGCTTGGTGATGAGGTTGAGGGCATCGGGCCGCTGGCTCATGGGACGCTGGCCCACCACTTCGCCGGAGACAAGGAACTTCGCGCCGCATTCCGCAAGCATGGACTGGGCATGTTCAAGCATGATGATCTTGCAGTCGATGCACGGGTTGAGCCACTTGCCGAAGCCCTGGGACGGGCCGTCCAGCATCATGTTCACATACTTTTCCCGGATGTCCACCTCCACCACTTCCACCCCGTAGTGATCCCGCCAGAACGGAATCAGTTCCGGCTTGCCGAAAAAGGGCGTGACAAAGTGCAGGCCCAGAACTGTCAATCCCTGGTCCATGATGGTCCGCATGGCCAGGATGGAATCCAGGCCGCCGGATAAAAGCGCGAGTGCGTCGTAGTGTTTTCTTTCCGCCATGGGAGGGACCAATATGTGAGATCAGGTCCGAGGGCAAGCCTTATGACTGGGGCGGACTACCGGACACCCGACTCTTTCAGGATCGCATTGAAGCGGTCAATGAATGCATCCGGGGACAGCCCGTGGTTTTCGAAATACTTGCGGGATATGGGCGTACCAAAGGCCCGGTCCTTACCTATTTTCTTGGGGCAGGGATAAATATCGTCAAATCGGGGCGCATGCTTCGCCTTGAGATAATAGCCCACCTTCAAGTCGCTGATGAACATGTCGATGCGCCCCTCGGCCGCCATCTGGAAATGGTTCAATATGGGACTTTTGCCCACTGCGAATTCGAGAACAAAAATCCCGGTTGCCACGGCCTCGTCCCAATTCGCCCCATAGGAATACCCCAGGCCGACCCCGATCCGAAGTCCGGCAAGATCGTCGTAGTCCTGCCAGCAGTTTTCCATGTTGCTGCCTTTTTTCCAAAGCACGGTGGAAATGCGATAGACCGGATCGGAAAACTGCATGTACCTGGACCGCTCCTCGCTGATGGCGCAGGGAAGCATAATCGATAAGTCTCCATGCCGCATGCTCGCCAGGCAGCGCTTGAACGGCAGGGCAACGAATCTGGGCGCATACCCCATGGAGACGAGCACCTTTTCGACGGCCTCAACGGCCTGGCCCTGCCACTTGCCCGAATCGCCGACGTACGCATAGGGTGGATGGCTCCACGCCGCCACCTCAAGAACCTGTCCCTGAGCCCTGGCCGGCACAACGAAAAGCCAGACAGCGATAACGGCCAATACCACCGCTTTTGCGGCCCGCCCCCTCACGAGCGGCAGCATTCGTCCTTGCTTCATAAAATTCATACTTTATTCTATATGTGAATGCAGACATCCGGTCAATTCATCTTCCCCAATCCTGACTTTCCGGCACCATTTCCCCGGCAGTGTTGCCGGATATCCTCCGCAAGGACTTCCACTCCGCACCACTCCCCCAAAATGGAATCCGAACCGCCATCCAGAAGCGTGAGTGCATCCATTGTATGCTTCCCGCCTTGAGCGGGGCCATCAAGCGGGATCGGAACCGATGGCATACAGTATGGGAAGTCCGAGCTCGGGCTGTCTCGACCTCAGCCATTGAACAAAGTCCGAAGAGTGTGGTATTATGGTACATACCGTTTTGAAAGCCGACAATCAGGAGAGACCATGACCCCATTGCAGTGGAGTGACGAACTCAGCGTAGGTGTTCCCTTGATCGACCAGCAGCACAAGGAGCTCATTCGCATCGCCGTTATGACCCTGGATGCCATGAAGCGCAACGACGGCAGGGAGTACATAGACACGGTCATAAACAAACTCCGCGAGTACACGGTGTTTCACTTTCGGTACGAAGAAGAACTCATGGAGGATATGTCCTTTCCAGAGCGGGCAGAACATGAGCAGGAACACATACGGCTCAAGAATGAAGTGAAACAGTTCCAACGCGAACTCTACCTGCGAAACGACCTTTCGCCACAAACCATCCGGGAGTTCGTCAAGGACTGGCTTATCACGCACATCCTCACCTTCGACCGCAATCTGGCCAAGTTCATCCACGAACGGGAAGCCGAAGATGAAGCCACGAAAACCAACAAATCCCAAAACGATAACGGTGACGTCCCGCCGCAGGAATAACCGGCTGCAAGGCCCCGACGGCATGGGATGATTCCATGCCGTCGGTACCCGTCTTCCACGCCGCCATGCCGACCAGATACGAGCAAGCCACTGCACATTCAAACCATTTTCCCCTTATAGATGAGTGTTGCCCACGACAGACGTATCTGGTATCCAAACGTGTTGCTCATTTGTTGCCGCCCGTAAATCCCGGAGGATGACCATATGGCCCGTAAAGCCGTTGATGCCGATGCCTTGCGCAAAGAAGCGCTCGGCACCGCCCTGACCACCATTGAACGCAAGTTCGGCAAAGGCTCGATCATGCGCCTGGACGGCGATGCGTCCCACACCATACCCGCCATCCCCACCGGTTCCATCGGCCTGGACATTGCCTTGGGAATCGGCGGCGTGCCGCGCGGTCGCGTCATTGAAATTTTCGGCCCGGAATCGTCGGGCAAGACCACCCTGGCCCTGCACATCATTGCCCAGGCCCAGAAGGCGGGCGGGGCAGCGGCCTTTGTGGACGCGGAACACGCCCTGGACCCCGGCTACGCCAAACGGCTCGGCGTCCAGACCGATGACCTGCTCATCTCCCAGCCGGACTACGGCGAACAGGCCCTTGAAATCTCGGACCTCCTGGTGCGCTCCGGCGCAATCGACGTCGTGGTCATCGACTCCGTTGCCGCCCTCATTCCCCAGGCCGAACTGGAAGGCCAGATGGGCGAGACCCAGGTGGGCGGCCAGGCCCGTCTCATGTCCCATGCCCTGCGCAAACTGACCGGCACCATCCACAAGTCCAACTGCGTGGTCATCTTCATCAACCAGATCCGCATGAAGATCGGCATGACCGGCTACGGCAACCCCGAGACCACTTCCGGCGGCAACGCGCTCAAGTTCTACGCCTCCTGCCGCCTGGACATCCGCCGCATCCAGACCCTGAAGGACAAGGAAGAGGCCTACGGCATCCGCGCCCGCATCAAGGTGGTCAAGAACAAGGTGGCCCCGCCCTTCAGACAGGCCGAAGTGGACGTTCTCTACGGCGTGGGCATCTCCCGCATAGGCGAGATCATCGACATGGGCGTGGAAAACGGCATCATCGAGAAATCCGGTTCCTGGTTCGCCTTCGGATCGGAAAAACTCGGCCAGGGCAAGGAAAACGTCCGCGCACTGTTGCAGGACAATCCGGATCTGGCGGCCTCCATTGAAGAGAAGCTGATGGCCCATCTCGGCTACGGGGACCTGCTTGTCGAAGAAGCCGGAGACGCTGGCGAATAGAGTATTTTTAAGCCCGACGAAAACGCCCCGTGCCATGCGTCCGGGGCGTTTTTATTCGGAGATCACTTCCTTTGGAGAACATTGCACGATGAAAGCCAACGAAATCCGTCAACGGTTCCTTGAATATTTCCGGAGAAATTCCCACACCATTGTGGAGTCCTCGCCGCTGACCCCCAAGGACGACCCCACCCTGCTCTTCACCAACGCAGGTATGGTCCAGTTCAAGAAGCTTTTCCTGGGCCAGGAAAAGCGCGATTACGTCCGGGCCACCACCAGCCAGAAATGCCTGCGCGTGGGCGGCAAGCACAACGACCTGGAAAACGTGGGCCGCACCGCCCGCCATCACACCTTTTTCGAGATGCTCGGAAACTTCTCCTTCGGCGACTATTTCAAGGAAGACGCCATCAGATTCTGCTGGGAATTCCTGACCGAGGAACTCAAGCTCGACAAGGAACGGCTGTATATCACCATATATAATGATGACGACGAGGCCGGAGAGCTGTGGCAGAAGGTGGCCGGAGTCCCTGTCGAACGCATCTACCGCCTGGGCGAAAAGGACAATTTCTGGTCCATGGGCGACACCGGCCCCTGCGGCCCCTGCTCCGAGGTCCACTTCGACCAGGGCGAACACGTCGGCTGCGGTCCCGACTGCGGCATCGGCAAATGCGACTGCGACCGCTACCTGGAAATCTGGAACCTCGTGTTCATGCAGTATGACCAGGCCGAGGACGGCACACGCACCGATCTGCCCAGGCCGAGCATCGACACAGGCATGGGCCTTGAACGCATCGCCGCCGTGGTCCAGGGCGTGGCCTCCAACTACGAGACCGATCTGTTTCAAAGCATCATCCAGTTCACCGCCGATCTTGCGGGTGTGAAATACCGCCAGCCCGGTCCCGAAGGCCTTGAGAGCGACACCGCGCTCCAGGTCATTGCCGACCACTCCCGCGCCATCGCCTTCCTCATCCCGGACCAGGTGCTCCCCTCCAACGAGGGCCGGGGCTACATCCTGCGCCGCCTGATCCGTCGCGCATACCGCTTCGGCAAGCTCATGGGGCTTGAAGGCTCCTTCCTCTGGAAGACGGCCTCCAAGGTCGTGGACGACATGGGCGGCCACTACGCCGAGTTGAAAGAGACCCGCGATTTCATGATCGAGGTGGTCAGGGGCGAGGAAGAGGGCTTTGCCAAGACCCTGGACAAGGGCCTTGAAATGCTCGAAACCGAACTGGCCGAACTGAAAAAGGCCAAGATCGCCGTTGTTCCCGGCGAGACGACCTTCAAGCTCTACGACACCTACGGTTTCCCCATCGACATCGTGCGCGATGTGGCCGAACAGCACGGCATGGGTGTGGACGAAGTCGAATTCGACAGGTTCATGCAGGAACAGAAAAAGCGGTCCAAGGCGGCCTGGAAAGGGTCCGGTGAAAAGGACGTGGCCTCCATCTTCCAGACCCTGCTCGAACAGGACGTCACCTCCGAGTTTTCCGGCTACGAGACCATGGCCGACCAATCCGAGATAGCCTACGTGCTCACTCCCGAAGGCCGGGTCGTGGACGCCCTTTCCGAAGGCGATTCAGGCTGGCTGGTAGCCACGGTCACGCCGTTCTACGGCGAATCCGGCGGCCAGGTGGGCGACACCGGCGCCATTGTCGCGCAGAACGGTACGGCGGACGTCCTGGACTCGGTCAAACCGTCCCAGAAACTCACCGCCCACAAGGTGGTGGTCACGGGCGGCGAACTGAAGGCGGGCGACTCCGCGTTCCTGAACGTGGACCGGACCCAGCGTCTGGCCACCCAGCGCAACCACACGGTCACCCACCTGCTCCACGCCGCGTTGCAGCAGGTGCTGGGCGACCACGCCAAGCAGGCGGGCTCCCTGGTCGGCCCGGATCGGCTGCGCTTCGACTTCACCCACATCAAGGGCCTGTCCGCCGATGAGATCAATGCGGTCGAGGCCATCGTGAACCGGAACATTTTCGACGCCATCCCGGTGGAACGCAACGTCATGTCCATCGAACAGGCCCAGGCCAAGGGCGCCACGGCCCTGTTCGGCGAAAAATACGGCGACACCGTGTCCGTCATAGAAGTCCCGGGCGTGTCCATGGAATTCTGCGGCGGCACGCATCTGGACAATACCGGCATTGCCGGGTCGTTCGTCATCACCAGTGAAGCGGGCGTGGCCGCTGGCATCCGTCGCATCGAGGCCGCCACCGGGCATAACGCCGTGGCCTACCTCAACGAGCGTCGCACGGCCGCAGCCGAGGCCGGAGCCCTGCTCAAGGCCCAGCCCGCGGACCTGCCCAAAAAGGTCAAAGACCTTCAGCAGCAGGTCAAGGACATGGCCAAGGAGATGAAATCCCTCCAGGCCAAACTGGCATCGGGCGCAGGCCGCGACATGATGAGCGAGGTCGAAGAGATTAACGGCGTCAAGGTGCTGGCCCTGGAGCTGGAAGCCCCGAACATGGACGTCATGCTGGAGCAGATGGACGCCCTGCGTTCCAAGATCGACTCCGGCATCATCTGCCTGATCGCATCCCATGAAGACGGCAAGGTCTCCGTGGCCCTGGCCGTGACCAAAGACCTCCATGGCCGGTTCAAGGCGGGCGAACTGATCAAGCCCGTGGCCGGAGAAGTGGGCGGTGGCGGCGGCGGCCGACCGGACATGGCCCGCGCAGGCGGCACGGATGCATCCGGCATCCCCGGCGCCCTGGTCAAGCTGAAGGAACTGATCGCAGGCTAAGCCCACAATTCCCAGAATATCAAAAGCCCCCTGCACCCTTTGGCGCGGGGGGCTTTAATATTGCCGAAGGAAGAGGCGCTCTCGTCACGCCACGTTCATGTCTTCGTGCGGAGGCTGATAGTTCCGGAGCAGGACCATTACCACGGCGCAGCCCACGCCGATCAGCCCGGCTCCGACAGTGAACACCGAGGCTATTCCCCATGCGTCAAAAATGATCCCGGACAGGATGGGCGAAACGATCATGCCCAAACTGTATGCCGCGTCTGTCACGCTCATGAGCGAGGCCATGCCCATGTCCTTCCCGAGATACCCGGTGATGACCAGGCTGCCCGGCAAGATGAGTCCAGTGGAAAATCCCATGAGGATATTCAGGCCCAGGATCGGATAAAAGGCGGCACTGAAGGGCATGCTGAAGACCGCCATGGTAACGCCCAACATGCCCAGTATGACCACGATCTTGGGATTTGTCCGATCCGCCAGCCTGCCCACGGGCCGCTGCATCATGGCGATGAGAAACACGTTGGCCGACAGGATGACGCCGAACTGCGACCCGGACATGCCGACCTGCAAGGCGTAGATGGGCAGGAAAGAATACACCGCCCCCTGCCCCGAAGCGCAGAAAAAACGCATCAAAACAATGGCGAATGCCGTCTTGTTCTTCAATATCTGGACAAAGGAAGCCGTACCCTGCTTGCGGATAACGCCACCGCTCTCCTCATCCGAAGGAACAAACAGCGCAACGAAAATGGCTGTGGCCACTGAGAGCACGCCCAGGCTGTAGAAGGCCGCGTTCATGCCCAGATGCTCATGGATCAAGCCCCCCAGGGACGGTCCCACGCCAAGCCCGATCATGGCCGCCATATTCAAGGTACCCATATAGGAGCCAAGCTGGCCCTTGGGTGCAATGTCCGCAGCCAGGGCCATGGCAATGGGCACGACCAGCAACGAAGCGAAACCGTGCGCCAGGCGGACAAGGATCAGCCCCTGCACGTTGTCGGCCAACACATAGGCGCAGGATACGACGGCATAGAGGGCAAGCCCGAAAAGGATGAAATGTTTTCGCCCCATTCTGTCGGAAAACCGCCCGACAAAGGGAGAGCACACCGTACGGGAGATGTTGAAGCTGGCGATGATCAGACCGACAAGAAATCCCCCGACACCCATTTCAGCGGCGTAGACCGGCATTATCGGCCAGATAATGCCGAGGCCGACCATGGCCACCCCTACGGAAACAGAGAGAAAAAACAGCACGGTGGCCGAGTTGGTATTCATTACGCTTTTATCTCAAATCCGATGAATATTCTGTCTGTTTTCAGGGCAAGAGGACAACGACATGTACATACAATTCAACCTGTACGAGGCTCCGCACTACCACGCTCCTCACCGCATGCAAAGCACTTGTTTGCGGCTTCCCCGACGCAGGGAGTACGCACAAAATGCTTGTGGACCTTGTCCGTTTCATGTAAGTACCTTTTCCCGGTCTGAACCACCGACTTTGAAGGACACCCCCCGTTACACCCTGTCCTTCCTTGCCAGGCGGTCTGATCGCGGACCTCAACATATGTAGATGAAATGGGTTGACAGCCGGGCGAGATGCCCGTAAATGTCCCCTTCTCAGATTTTGCAAGGAGCATTTTTATGAATACATATAGCCCGAAGCCGGAAGACGCCAGCCGCGAATGGTTTGTCGTCGACGCCACGGACAAGATCCTGGGCCGTCTGGCCACCGAGATCACCACTCGTCTGCGCGGCAAGCACAAGCCTGAATTCGCCCCCCATATGGACATGGGCGACTTCATCATTGTCATCAATGCCGACAAGATCAAGGTGACCGGCCAGAAGCTCGACAAGAAGATGTACTACAAGCACACCAACCATCCCGGCGGTTTGAAGGAAAAGACCCTTCGCCAGATGTTGGAGATCAAGCCTGAGAACGTCATTACCGCCGCCGTCAAAGGCATGCTGCCCAAAAACCGCCTGGCCGCCCAGCAGCTCAAGAAGCTGAAGGTCTACGCCGGTTCCGAGCATCCGCACGCCGCCCAGGCACCCAAAACTCTGGAATTCTAATCGGGGATTATCATGAGCGATTTCACTTACAGCACTGGTAAAAGAAAGAACGCCATCTCCCGTACCCGCCTCTACGCAGGTACCGGGCAGATCACCGTTAACGGTCGTCCCTTCGAGGACTACTTCCCCCGCAAGACCCTGCAGATGGTCGTGCAGCAGCCCCTGAAGCTGGTCAAGATGCTCGATCGTTTCGACATCAAGGCCACCTGCTCCGGCGGCGGCGTATCCGGCCAGGCCGAAGCACTGCGCCACGGCATTTCCCGCGCCCTGTGCGTGATCGATCCGGACCTTCGCGCCATCCTGAAGCCCGCCGGTCTCATGACCCGCGATGCTCGTAAAAAGGAACGCAAAAAGTACGGTCTCCGCGGCGCCCGCGCATCCTTCCAGTTCTCCAAGCGTTAAGCCGAGAATCGGAACACAGACGACACAGGTCGGTACTCGAAAGAGTGCCGACCTTTCCGCGTTTGGATGTGCTTACACGTCGAAAAATGGCTGCCGAAAAGGTCTTTGGCCGAGTCGGCGCGGTTATTCATGAATCAATTCTTGCCCAATGGGCGGTTTTACCATTAGGATGCCCCCACTATGCCATCAAAGAAGAAACCGCAGCCGCGTATGCTGTTCGCCAGCCCTGACGGCGAAATATTCGACCATCCCGAGTACTTGCTCATGATCCGCAGGGGTGAGGAATTCAGCCTGCCCAGGCCGGACGAAATCATGCCCCTGCCCGCCGAATCCGAGTTTTTCATGCTACCCGGCCGTCACGCCATGGGCTACAGCCAGGAAAGCGGCCAGGTGGAGGTCATGGAGGAACTGGCCGTGGCGGCCTTTGCCTGTCCTGGAAATACGGTCACCGGCATCGCCGCCTACGAATCCGACGAGGACGCACCGATCCTGCCCCTGCTCTCCTACGCCGCCATCGGCTATGAGAACGGCAAGTTCTGGGTCTGCGCCAAAAAGGTGGACGAGGACAAGCGGCAGGTATTCGACCACATCCCGCCCGACCGCATCGAGGCAGGTGCGCACCAGCTCATTTCCGAAATGCCGGGCAACCGGCTGATCAGCCATTTGGCAGGGTGCGCCCTGACCAACGGTTGCCCGGCGGCCAAGAATCTCGCCCTGGGCCGATTCGAGTGCCCCCTGCCCACCTCCCAGGCATGCAACGCCGAATGCGTGGGCTGCATCTCGCACCAACCCGAGGACTCGGGCTTCCCGTCCCCGCAATGCCGCATAGCGTTCAGGCCAACGGCCAAGGAGATCGTGGAGGTCATGCGCCGCCACGAGTCGCGGGAACGCCGTCCCATCTTCTCCTTTGGTCAGGGGTGCGAAGGCGAGCCGCTGCTTGAGGCAGAGCTGATCTGCGACGCCATCAAGGAATACCGCTCCACGGGCGGCACGGGCACGGTCAACGTCAACACCAACGGGTCCAGACACCAGGCCATCCCAGCGCTCAAGATCGCCGGAGTCAATTCCATCCGGGTCAGCCTGAACTCGGCCCGCAAAGGCCCCTATGAGGCGTACTACCGCCCCAAAAACTATTCCTTTGACGATGTCCGAGAAACCATCGCCAAGGCGCATGACGTGGGCATGCACGTCTCCCTGAACCTACTCTATTTCCCCGGCATCACGGACACGGAAGAGGAGTTCGACGCCCTGGTGGAACTGGGCGAATCCTGCCGCTACGATTTCGTCCAGCTCAGGAACCTCAACCTCGACCCCGAGCTGTACCTGAAACTGATGGCCCCCTTCGGCCATTCCCCGAGCATGGGCTTCATGAACTTCAAGAAAAGACTCAAGAAGGCCCTACCCTGGATCGAGTACGGCTACTTCAACCCGTATCTGGGGTAGCCAAACCCAAACAAAGTTCAAACCCTCGCGTACTACCTGTATGCGAGGGTTTGAACTTTTTGAAGCAACGCCGCAGATCGCGGTTTTCAACTGCCTGCTAGGGAAAGATCACTTCCACCTGCTCGGTGGTGCCGTTGCGCTTGACGATCTCGCCTATGCGGTAGGCGTCCACATCGTCCCGGGCGTCCAGCAGTTCCAGGGCGGCGTCCGCGTTGGCCGGGTCCACGATGAGGATGTACCCGATGCCGCAGTTGAATATCTGGAGCATCTCCGGCCAGGACAGGTCGCCCTGGCTCTTGACCCAATCGAAAACGGGCAGCATGGCCCAGGAACCGAACTGGATGCTGGCGGCCACCTCTTCGGGCAGGACGCGGGGCACGTTGTCGTAGAAACCGCCGCCCGTGACATGGACCATGCCCTTGACCTCCATGGCTTCCAGGACTTCCAGAACCGGCTTGACGTAAATCTTGGTCGGTTCGATCAGGACCTCGGCCACGGTCTTGTCCGTGCCTGGGAAAATATCGTCGTTTTTCAGGCCGGACTCGGCCAGAATCTTGCGGATGAGCGACCAGCCGTTGGAGTGTGCGCCCGAGGAGCCAAGCCCGATGAGCACATCGCCGGGGGTGACGGTCTTGCCCGTGACCACCTTGGGGGAATCAACCATGCCCACGGCAAATCCTGACAAGTCGTATTCGCCGTCGGGATAGAAGCCCGGCATCTCGGCGGTCTCGCCGCCCAGAAGCGCGCACATGGACTGGCGGCACCCTTCGCACACACCGGAAACGACCGTCTCGGCCACACCGGAATCAAGCTTGCCAGTGGCGAAGTAGTCGAGAAAAAACAAGGGCTTTGCGCCCTGAACAAGAACATCATTGACGGACATGGCCACCAGATCGATGCCCACGGTGTCGTGACGGTCGAACATGAAGGCCAGCTTGAGCTTGGTTCCTACCCCGTCGGTCCCGGCCACGAGCATGGGCGCTTCCATGCCGCCGATCTCGGGCTTGAAAAGGCCCCCGAAACCGCCGATGTCCGTTGCCACGCCGGGCGTGAACGTGGATTTGACCATGTCCTTGATGCGGCTGACAAACCGGTTGCCTGCCTCGATGTCCACACCGGCAGCCGTGTAAGCCTGGGATCGTTTGGCGCTGTCGCTCATATAAATCTCCTCAGAGTTCGCTTTGGTCGCTTATAGATGGTTGCCGACCCAAGTTCAAGCAACAATATGGGCGGCCCGCCATTTGCATTGCCAAGGGCATATTTGGTGCGTATATATTGTAAACACAGATTTACCATTTTGCCATGGAGGAAACCATGCGCCATTTCAATGCCTTAGCCGCCTTAGCCCTGGCCGTTGCTCTTTTGACGCCTTTCCCTGGCCAGGCACAAAACAAATTCAAGAATGAAGATACGGCCAAGAACCGGCAGGAGAACACTTTCGGCACCATGCCCGCCGAGGACGAGGCGCCGGCCACCCAATTCGGCACCAATGAAGCCGGGGACTCAACCATTATCTCCCGACAGCCAAAGAAGGAAGAAGTGGACTGGTACGACAAGGTAATCATCGCCGTTGACCCGGAAGTAACATGGTCCAAGGATGAATGACCTTTCAGTCTACCCCGAAAAATAACCCCACCCTTGTAACCAACTCCTTCAACTGAGCAAATTCCCTGCGGTTATTAGTCAGCGAACGCCGCGCGCATTCCAGCGACAAAAGCATGGGGCCGCCTGATTGGGATTTTTTTCCACACCTACCGCCTGACCGGGTTCCAACACATTTCTTTTTTTTGATATGATTGCGAATCGCAGCAAACAACTGCGAATGGTTTATTCAGAATCGCTTGGACCATAACACCGCATGTCCTTGGCAGGCCAAACAAACTGCACCGTTCCACTGGATGCCCACCCTGAATGCTGGGGCCACCAATATAATCACCTGCCCCCCCCAACAACATTCTTCGGCCTCAGATTCACCGGAACTATCCCTTGACTGGCACATTCTCCTGTCGTGGTTTATCGAATCCGACGCAATCCATACCACGGCTATTTTGATGAAGACGACAACCGGGTCAGAGGCATCATGTACTTATGAACCAGCCACAGAACGCTCGAAAACACATTGCGTTTTTTATCAAGACAGCTTGCTGGTGTTGCCATGCTGACACCCCAAAGGAAAGAAAACGGAGGTAGACCCATCACGTTTGCATCGAAATACGACTCCCTGTTGACTTTGATAATGAAAATCTATATCAACCCATAAAAACAATGCAATCAGCATGTAACATGTCAAAAGGAGAACCACATTATGATCCCTGTTCGCTTATTTCTCGCATCTCTGCTCTGCCTGACACTCGGTGTATCCAATGCCTTTGCCCATGACCTCTGGTTGAACACCACAGCTGTTGATTCAAAAACAGTACGAGTAGAAATCGGCTACGGGCATGACTTTCCAAACCCCGAACCCATCTCTGAAAAGCGGCTGGGACTTTTCACCACCCCAAAACTCATTACCCCGCAAGGTGAAGTGGCTTTGAAGCAATCCGGTGAAAACTATTCATACACCGCTGATTTTGCGCTACAGTCGGGCAGTTATCTTGCGGTGGGAAACTACAAGCCCACGTTTTGGACCAATGGTCACGGCGGCTGGGAAATGAACAACAGGACGCAAAGGCCGGATGCCAAGTATTGCGAGCTTGTCTCGATGCACACCAAAAACATATGGAGTGTTGGCGGCGACACAAGCACCGAACTTATTTCAAAGCCCGTCAACGCAAAGATGGAATTCATCCCGCTGGTGCATCCGTCCACGGTAAAGCCTGGCCAGAAATTTCCTGTCAAGATCCTCGTCAACGGAAAGCCCGCATCGACCGTGGAAGTCAAGGCAACCTTTGCCGGTTTTTCTGACGAAGATTGTTACGCATTCACCGGACGCACCAACCTTGAGGGGGTAATCAACATAATCCCGCTGAAAGCCGGACACTGGTTTGCCATCACGAAACACACGGAAAATCACAATGATCTCAAAGTCTGCGACGAAACCATCTACGTCAGCACGCTGACCTTCCAAATCAACGAATAATCCCCTAGCGAGAGCGCCCCTCTCAGGCTGTATGGCCTTCATGGCCATGCAGCCTTTTTCACGCCCTTGCAGCCATCAGGCTACCACTGCCGTTTCCAGTGCACATCGGTTCAAAGGGCATCCTTTCCTGATTCAAATACGCCCTGCTTCACCGGACAACACCGCCCTAAAGCGAGATGCACATCCTCGGCAGGGGGAAAAATATTCTCTTGCCATGCTTTACCCGCTTGTTGGTCCGGTTGTGGCTCCAATAGGGTATTCGCAATTAATTCTTGAACTGCCTTGATGACAAATTGCGCCCCCTTCTGACATACTGATATCAGGAGGACCTGTCCCATGATTGAAGCAAGACTCTGGAAACCGCTCAAGAACGGCATGGTCCAATGCCGCTTGTGCAACCATTTCTGCACCATCAAGCCGGGTGTGCGCGGCACCTGCGGTGTGCGTGAGAACCGGGAAGGCACCTTGTACTCCCTCAATTACGGCCAGATCGCCGCCCTGAACCTCGACCCGGTGGAAAAAAAACCGCTCTACCACTTCCAGCCCGGCACCAAGACGTTTTCCTTTGCCACCATGGGCTGCAACCTGAGCTGCACCTTCTGCCAGAACTGGACACTTTCACAGCCGCCGCGCACCAACGGGCATATCCAGGGCCAGAAAGCCACGCCAGAGGAGCTGGTGACCGAAGCCCTCAGACTCAAGGCCGCTTCCATATCCTACACCTACTCGGAACCGACCATATTTTTCGAGCTGATGCAGGACACGGCCCGGCTGGCACATGACAAGGGCCTGAAGAACATCATGGTTTCCAACGGCTACATGAGCCGGGAATGCCTTGAAGAACTCGCCCCCCTCATCGACGCCATCAACGTGGACCTGAAATGCTTTACCGAAGACTTCTACCAAGACGTCTCCGGGGCACGGCTCAAGCCGGTACTGGACAACCTCAAACAGATAAAACATGACCTCAAGTGGTGGCTGGAGGTGACCACCCTGCTCATCCCCGGCAAGAACGACTCGCCAGAGGAACTGAGCCAACTCACGGATTTCCTGGTCAACGAGATCGGCGCGGACACGCCATGGCATATCTCCCGCTTCCACCCTGACTACAACATGAACGACGCGCCTCCCACCTCCGGGGACTCCCTGGAAACGGCCTATGCCGTGGGAAAAGCCAAGGGGCTGAAATACGTCTACATCGGGAACATGCCCGGCATGGACCGACAGACCACGGTATGCCCCGACTGTGGCCGGGAACTCATCACCCGATCCGGGTTCGCCCTGCGCAGTTCCGGAATCACCAACGGAAAGTGCGACACATGCGGCGCCACCATTCACGGCGTGGACATGTGCTGATCCACTTGCCAAGAGGATTGTTTTTGAGTAGGTATGCGAACCCTTGCGGCACGGTTGCGGCAAGAAAACTGACGGGGCGTGGCGCAGTCTGGTAGCGCGCCTGCTTTGGGAGCAGGATGCCGGGAGTTCAAATCTCTTCGCCCCGACCAGAAGAACATAAGCAGACCAAGCGAGCCGCTTGATCTGCTTTTTTCTTTGTACCCCTATCCCTTGCAATGGATCGAGACTACCGGGGAATCAGGTCTTGTGGTTTCTTTTCTTTAATATGCACCGCATACAAAGCATCCTGTTCCTGAATATGGGTGGACCACCACTCAACCACGAACTCACTGACTTCCTTTAAAAAAGTCTTGAGCAATTTGCCGCCTTCCGCATTCTGATCCAGATTCTCCAGCAGCGCTTTGAAACCCTTTTCGTAGACTATCATCTTCTCAAGATAATTATTGTGACATCCTGTGTGCTTAAGATACTTAGGAAATCCATGCCTCAGCATGATTTCTTCTTCTGTCCGAAAATGAAGAAAAGCATATGCCCTCAACATCCCCAGCGCCTTGATGGTGCTGACTATGGATTCCTTTTTGCGTGTGGCGGTTTCAGCGAGTTGAGCCACTTCCCCGCAAAGGGCAAAAAAATGCTTATGCTGATCGTCTATTTCATCAAGTTGCAGCAGGTATTCAGTCTTCCACAAATTTATCAAAACGCTTCCTCCTTTTGACCCATACCGCACAATAGACTGTTTCCCTGTACTTAGTCCATACCGGTGAAGCAATCATGATCACCCGAGGAACCTGGGACTCAGCCCGAAACCATTCAAACTTGGAATCCCTTGCCCTTGGATGCGGTTCTGCAATACCTTGCCGGATATGAAATATATCCTCATCGGCGTTGCATTGTCCGTGATCGGCCTGCTCGGCCTGTCCCGGCTCTCAAACAGGCTCCCGAACGGGCTGGGGGTCAGCAGCGGACAATTGGCGCAATGCCCCAGCAGCAAGAACTGCGTTTCCTCCCAGTCTTCGGACCGGGAGAAGCGAGTCGCCCCCATCAAGGCTTCCGGCCCGTCCGATATTGTCATGGCCGACCTCATTCACGCCATAGAATCCATGAAGGGAGGCCGGATAACGGCCCTGGACGGCCGCTACCTGCGAGCCGAGTTCACCAGTCGCGTATGGAGGTTTGTCGACGACCTCGAATGCTACCATGACGTGGAACACGGCATCATACATGTCCGGTCCGCATCGCGGGTCGGCTATTCGGATTTCGGGACCAACCGCAAACGCGTGGAGGAACTGCGGGCAAACATGACCGCCGAATGATCTTCGGCTGTACCCCATTCAGATTGGTCGCAGATTACCTTGCCCTCCTTTTGCGTCTACCCTTTCCCGATGATGCAAACTGGTATATATACCCAATATGGACCAGATTATATGGGTAGACAAAGATTCTGTCGGGATTCCATCCATCGACACCCAGCACAAGCAGCTTGTGGCCATAACCAACACGCTGTTTATGGCCATCATGCATGACACGAGCGAGGATGTCCTGAAAGATACTTTGGATGCGTTAGCCTACTATGCCAACTACCACTTCGCCTATGAAGAAAAGCTCCTCGCGGAACACGGATACCCAGAGGATAAACTCGCGTCCCACATCGCCGAACACCGGGAATTGACACGCCAGGTGCACACTTTTATTCAGGAAGCCAAGAACGATCCGGGGACACTGGACATCAAGGTTTTCGGTTTCCTCAGGGACTGGATGAGCTGTCACTTGAGTGAGACGGACAGCCAGTACAGCGCCTTTCTCCTGAAAAAGGGTGTTCGGTAGATTCCCGATGTTTGCCCCTTGAACTGCGGCAATCAAACCCATGAAAAAGTCGTTTTCGAACGGCTTTTTCATGGAGTTGCAAACGGACTCCAGAAGTGCGTGCTCGGGAATTGAAAGACGACAAGGCGTACCGCCTCTCCAACCCTCCTTCCCCTCAATTCAAGATTCCGGCTCTCTGTGCGCCCTTTGCTCTTTTAGCGGCAAGGAAGCGGTGTCCGCGCCTGGACAATGAAACAATTCAACATATGTTCAAAAAAGACTTGCAAAATAGGAATAGGAACTACTATAGACAAAGCTGATGAGTCAAACACCATATTGACCATGAAATCAATGGAGATCCCATGCCTGAAATGCAAGACACCACATGTGTACGCCCTGTCGCCAAGGTGGAAAGCGTCAGCGAGGCCACCGAAGCAACCCCACCGGCAAACGGCAAGCCGCAAGGAGGCACCATGATACGAGTCGGTCAAAAAGCCCCGGACTTTACAGCTGCCGCCTATCTCGACGGCGGATTCGGCACCGTGACCCTTTCCGAATACCTCGGCAAATGGGTCGTGTTGTGTTTCTATCCCGGTGATTTCACTTTTGTTTGAGCAACCGAGATTTCTGCGGTCGCAGAAAAGAATGAAGAATTCGAAAAGCTCGACGTTCAGGTCCTGTCCATGTCAACGGATTCCATGTTCGTGCACAAGATGTGGGACGAACACGAAATTTCGAAAATGGTCACCAATGGAAAGATTCCCTTCCCCATGCTGTCCGATGGCGGCGGCACTGTCGGCTCCCTCTACGGCGTTTACGATGCAGCCGCAGGTGTCGATGTGCGGGGCCGCTTTCTGATCGACCCGGCTGGCATTGTCCAGGGATTCGAGGTGCTGGCCCCGCCCGTGGGTCGCAGCGTCTCCGAGACCCTGCGCCAGATTCAGGCCTTTCAGCTCGTTCACGCATCCAAGGGCACCAAGGCCACGCCTTCGGGCTGGGCCCCCGGCAAGATCGTGCTCAATCCGGGACCGGCCCTGGTGGGCAGGGTCTGGAAGGAATGGAAGGTCGAAATGGCTTTTGACTAAATACTATGCTGACGCCATCAAGGCTCTCTGGTAAATACCAGAGAGCCTTTTACCGTTCATACACAAACCTTGCGAGGAATCATGTACTGTCTCTACGCTTTCAATGGTGAAATGATGTGTTTCGTCCATGTCCTGCTCAATGCCCTGGACATGAAGGACAAGGGGACCAAGGCGATCATCGTTTTTGAAGGCGCTTCGGTCAAGCTCATCCCGGAACTGGAAAACAGGGACACCCCCTTCAGCAATCTCTACTTCAAAGCCAAGGACGCCGGGTTGATAGACGGAGCGTGCAAGGCCTGCTCCGCCAAAATGGGCGTACTCGACGCAGTCAGGGAAGCGGGCATCCCGCTGCTGGACGACATGTCCGGCCACCCGTCCATGTCCAGCTACATGGTCCGGGGATACACCGTCCTGACCTTCTAGCCCACCTGGCTCCAAGGCCCGCTCGCAGGCTCCGCCTTGAATCGATCATCGTTCGGCATCATCACAATGTCGACGATGATCGTTCCGACTTTTGCCAAATTCCACGAAGTAGACAAGCCGCTCATTTTCACTTACACAAATCCACGTTAAAGAAAATAATCGTTGACGGACTTGAGAAAAGGGACATCCGCCTGGAGAGTCCCGTTCTCTTTTTTCCGCTTCAGGGCCCGACGGCAAAAGCCGTTGACGAGCCCGTTTCAACCCCGCCAAGACATGCGGGAATGACGTTTTAAACCACACAGGTGAATCATTATGGCTCAACGAGAACAATGGGGCTCCCGCGCAGGCTTTGTACTGGCGGCTGTCGGCTCCGCCATCGGACTGGGGAACATCTGGCGTTTCCCTTACATGGCCTATGAAAACGGCGGCGGCGCCTTTCTCATCCCCTACATCTTCGCCCTGCTCACCGCAGGCATTCCTTTCATGATCCTGGAATTCGGCCTGGGCCACAAGTTCCGCGGCTCTGCCCCCAAGGTCTTCCGCGCCCTGGGCGCAAAATGGGAATGGATCGGCTGGATGCAGGTTCTGGTGGCCCTGATCATTTCCATATACTACGTCGCGGTCATCGGCTGGACCATCAACTACACCGGATTTGCCCTCGACCAGTCGTGGGGAGCCGATCCCAAGGCGTTCTTCTTCGGTGACTACCTCGGCCTGACCAAATCGCCGCTCGAACTGGGCGGCATCCGCTGGCCCATCCTGGCCGCCTGCACCCTGGCCTGGGCCATCACCTGGCTGGCCATCACCTCGGGCGTGCGCAAGGGCATTGAGCGGGCCTGCAAGATTCTCATCCCGCTGCTGTTCCTGCTCGTGCTGGTGCTCATCGTCCGGGTGGTCAACCTGCCCGGCGCCATGGACGGCCTGAACTACCTGTTCAGCCCCGACTTCAGCAAGCTCGCCGACTTCTCTGTCTGGGCAGACGCCTACGGTCAGATATTCTTCTCCCTGTCCATCGGGTTCTCCATCATGCTGGCCTATTCCAGCTACCTTCCCAAGGACTCGGACATCAACAACAACGCTGCCATCACCGTGTTCATCAACTGCGGCTTTTCCATGCTGGCCGGCGTGATGATCTTCTCCGTGCTGGGCAACATGGCCCACGCCACAGGACAGGCGGTCTCCGACGTGGCCGGAGCAGGCGTGGGACTGGCCTTCATAACCATTCCGGCGGCCATCAACACCATGCCCGCCCCGGTGTTCGTGGGTACGCTCTTCTTCCTCTGCCTGACCATGGCGGGCGTCAGTTCCCACATCTCCATCGTGGAAGCGGTCTGCGCCTCGTTCATCGACAAGTTCGGCATGAGCCGCAAGCGGACCGCCACCCTGATCTGCGGCTTCGGCTTTGCCATGACCGTGATCTTCACCACCGGCGGAGGACTGCTCATCCTGGACATCGTCGACCACTTCATCAACAACATGTGCATCCTCGGACTGGCCCTGGCAGAAATATTCCTCATGAGCTACATCGTGGGCCTGGACAACCTGAACGCCCATGTCAACGCCATCTCCGACTTCAAGGTAGGCACCGCCTGGAAGCTCTGCCTCAAGCTGGTGACCGTGGCCGTGCTCGGCTACACCTTCATCATGAACGTGGTCACCGACCTGGGAACTCCCTACGGCGGCTATTCCACGCAGGATCTCGTCGCTCTGGGCTGGTCTCTCCTGCCCGTGGCCTTTGTCATATCCATAGCCCTGAACAAACGGCAGCCCGCATACGGCTTTGTCCGAAAAGACTAGGAGCAACACCATGTCCACATCCGCAATCATCATGATGTGTGTCGGCCTCGGCGTGACCTGGGGCGGCGCAGTCTTCTGCATCCGCCTGGCCATGAAGAAACAGGGCCGGTAATCCGTACCTCCACGAACCCAAAAGGGGCGGCATCGATCGATGCCGCCCCTTTGCTGTTGCAGGTGAGCCGTTGCCGCCATCCCTGGGTATCATCCAGGACGGCACCGACACTCCGAAGAGAATTCAATCAGGTATTACAGAGCCGCCTACAAGCCCTTTCGCTCAAGGAATCGAAAGAGCAACACCGCTCCCGCAACCAGCACGAACACCGGAATCCAGTGGTTGACGCCCAGCAGCGACGCCCAGGTCAGCTTGCCGTAACTGCCCCAGGACAATACGGACGATTTCAGGGCGGGATAGGCCTCGGCGTACAGGGCTGCACCGCACCAGCCTCCGAGGATGCCCCACAACCCATCGTAGCGCCCCTCGCCAAAAGCCCCCCAGGCAGTGCCGGGGCAATACCCGAGCATGGCCCAGCCGACCCCGAAGAGCAATCCCCCCAGCGCCTGAGCGCCGATGGAGGTGGCCTTGATCGAGAAGGAGGTCATGCCGAGATCAACAAAAAGATGCAGCAGGATTGCAGCGACGACAATGGCCGAGAACATGAACTTGACGATGGTCATGTCCCGGAGCAGGAGTGCGCCGATCTGTTTGTCGAAACGGAGCACGCGGGCGCGTTGCAGCAACACGCCGAAAAGAACGCCGGTAAAGAGTCCGAACATGAGAGTCATACTACTTCCCTCCATACAGCATACGGGCCATGACCATGCCTCCGACAAAGAAGGAGACCATGGCCAGAGTGCCGCTCACCGTCAGTTGAGCCATGCCCGAAAGCCCGTGGCCGCTGGGGCAGCCACCCGCCATGCGCGCTCCGAACAAGGCGATGGCCCCGCCGCTGAAGGCATAGACAAAACGCTTGCCGGGACCCGCGCCATAGTGTGCCTTCCAGACGTCGGGAACTGACGTCCAGGCATAGGAGCCATTGAAATTGGAACTCAGATAGGAGCCGAAAAAGATGCCCAGAACGAACATCCACTGCCAGTCTATCCCGCTGTCCTCGCTGAAATATTTCATAAAGTACTCGGTTGCTCCCACATGCCCGGAGCTGATGCCCATTTCGACCAATCCCACTGAGCGGACATAGGAAGTGGACGCACCGAAGTACATATCGACCACCAGCACCGACAACGCCAGAAGCACACCGGTCAGCGCCCCGGCCAGATACGGATTCATGCCTTTGTCATGTTGTTCCATTTGAACCTCCTTTTTTTCGGATTCCGAGACGGATCATACATCTATTGGGGAAAAAGAAAAGGAGGAGACTGAGGCGAGAACGGATCAGACGTAGCAGTACATGACCACGAAGTGGCAGGCGCTGCCGCCAATGACGAAGAGGTGGAAAATCTCGTGGAAGCCCAGGCGATGGGGAAAGGGATCGGGCCACTTCAGGGCGTAGACCACCGCCCCGACAGTATAGGCCAAACCGCCTGCGACAAGCCAGGACAGGGCGGCTCCGGGAAGGGCCAGGTAGAGTGGATAAATGCCGATCATCACCAGCCAGCCCATGGCCAGGTAGATGCCCGTGGAGAGCCAGCGGGGGGCCGTCATCCAAAAGACCTTCATGACGATGCCCGACAGGGCCAGTCCCCAGACAACGCCGAAGAGCGACCAGCCCCAAGGCCCGCGCAGCGAGATCAGGCAGATGGGCGTATAGGTGGCCGCAATATAGAAGAAAATCATGGAGTGATCCACCCGGCGCAGAATGCGTATCCACTCCTCGGAGACCGGCAGCCAGTGGTAAAGGGTACTCGCCGTGAACAGCAGGATCATGCCCCCGCCAAAGATGGAGAAGGCCACGATATGCCACGGCATGGCCGGGCCGACCGAACGAAGGATGAGCATCACGGTGCCGAACACGGCCAGGACTGCGGCGATGCAATGGGTCAGTCCGCTGACGGGATCACGAAGGGACATGGTCACGATGGCTCCCTGTTAGAGTGTGCCATGCCCACTGTCGCACACTTGCCTGATGCAAACAAGCGTTTGACTGCGGCCACGCCTACCCGGACTTCGGGGCCGCGAACGGCGTCCGGTCGCATTGCACGGCGTCGGAAATCAGGTCGGCAAGAGTAACGACATTAAGCCGGGCGTACATGGCCTCGGCAGCATCCTGCCACAGCCCCCGGGTCAGACAGACGTCCATCCGGTCGCATCCCTTGCCCTCGGATCGGCATTCCACCAGGGAATCGTCGCCCTCCAGCGCGCGGACCACCGAACCGATGGTAATGTCATTTGCCGGAAGGGCCAGGCTATGCCCGCCACGCGGACCGCGCTTGGACTTGATGAAGCCGCCGTCCTTGAGCTTGCGGATGAGCTTTTCCAGATACTTTGCGGAAACCCCCTGGCGGGAGGCGATGTCCTGAATGCGGACCGGTCCGTCCTGACAATGCAGCGCAATGTCGAGCATCATCCGTGTTCCGTAGCGACTCCGTGTGGTCAGTTTCATATCGATACTCCCCTAAATTAAGACCTGCCCAAAAAGTCACTTCCGCGTCAGGCGATTCTCCCGAAGGAAAGCAGCGACTGCATGATGCTCAACACGACAAAGGCTTTGGCGAGGTAGGTCCAGACCACAGCCCCCTGATACCGGCTGGCACTCCTCCAGATGGCGACAAGAATGAAAACCTTATACAGCAGCGAGAACCCCAAAATGGCCAGAAAGATTATGCCCGCGTTGTCGCCAAGCATGATCGTGGTAAGCATCATGATCGATGCCATCATCATGAGGAAAAAAACGGCAAAGCCGAACACCCAGAATGTCCGGGCAAGCCCCACTTCTCCCCTCCAAATCCGTCCGATCAAACTCATTTCAGCCCCTCTTATATTCCGACTCGTTTCGGAGGGGAATTAACACAAAACAATGGCCGCGACAATGGTGTCGCGGCCAGTTCAGCCCAAATATGTCCTGAAGCGAAAGCTAGGCTTGCTTCTGACGGCTCTTCATGTAGGCGGCAATGCCGAACAGACCGAAAATATAGCCGATGCCGCCCAGTATTTCGGTCACTGAAGGCCCGGACTGATTCAGTTCGGCCAGCATGGTTTTGACCGGCTCCAACTGGCGGCGGACAATGGCCTCCACCTCTGCCGCGGGCACTCCGCCGGTCGCGGGCGCGCCAACCGCGGCCGGAACGGACTCGGTTACAGCGGTATCCGTTGAGACTGCCTCGGCCACAGGGACCGGAGCCTCGCCGTATTCCGCATACTTCACGGTCCAATCGGCCTGATGCCCGGTGCCGGCCTTGAGCAGCAACCGCAGGTCCATGCGCTTCTCGCGGGCCTCATCCGGAATCGCAAAGGTGAACTTGCCGTCAGTGTCGGTGTTGCCGGACAACAGCAGGGCTCCCGAGGCCGCGTCATAGACCTCAACCACACCGTCATAAACACGCTTGCTGCGGCTGTAACCACTGTCCGTAACCACGGAATCGCCGTCAACATAGGCAAAGATATTCACCTTGTGAGCCTCGGATGCGGCGGCCAGGCAGAGGGTGACGGCCAGGGCCAGACATGTGGCAAGAATAAGACGGTTCATGCGGCAAGGACCTCCGGTTTGACTTTGGCAAGAAATGAATAGGCAAACGCCGTGATAAGGCCTTCCACGACCATGATGGGCAGATGGGCATAAAACAACACCTTGGCGGCTTCGCGAAAGGCTTCCCCGGACAGGGCCAGCGACGTTGCGGTCAGGGCCGCGCTCAACAGCATGGCCAGAAATCCACAACTGAATGCGGCCACGAACCGACCGCCGTTATGCCTGGAGAGCATAGGCCGGAACACATAGAAACAGACCACGGCGGGCGCAGCCATATTGAAACAGTTCAACCCGAGCACGGTCAGGCCACCGTACTGGAAGAGCACGGCCTGCAACGTCAATCCCACGAGAATGCACGGGAAGGCCGCCCAGCCCAGGACCACGCCGAGCAGGCCGTTCAGGATGAGATGGCCGTTGGCCGGGCCGATGGGTACATGGATGAGCGAGGCAATGAAAAACGCAGCCGACAGGATGGCCACGGACATGATCTGGTCATAATCGATCTTCTTCAATCCCATGGCCGTACCGGCGACCGTCAACGAGGCTCCGCCCAAAAGCACCGGCCATGAAAGAACCCCTTCGGAAATGTGCATGTGTACCGCTTTCGTTTGAACGGGGGGCAAGTGATAGCATGAATTTCAAGAAGACTGCGCCACCGTGTTAATAAATTCAAATTTGTATACAACCTGAGAGCACATATTTCAAGAAGTGTTTGCACCCGCGAGGCATGTCCTGCATATTGCCTTCGACCAGCATTTTCGGCACTGTTGAGCATCACGGAAAACCATTGGAGAGACCATGTCCGTCATTATCAGAAAGAGCTTGCTTGAACTTATTTTTTCCGGCGCATTCATGAAGCGTTGGAACGACAAGCTCCGCCCCATGGAGCTGGTCGAGGTGGACAAGCAGGGGCACAAGATGATCGTGGCCTGGCTGCTCTTCCTGCTCAACTCCCGCGACATGGACGTGGCCCGGAAGCGCTCCCTGGGCGAATCCATCATTGAGGGCGGGCTGTTCGACTACCTCTACCGGCTGGTCATCACGGACATCAAGCCCCCGGTCTTCTACCGCATCAAGGAAAACCCAGAGGATTACAAGACCCTGTCAAAATGGGTGCTCAAGCAGCTCACCCCCCGCATCATGCCGCTGGGCGAGGACTTCACCAGACGCATGGGCGAATACCTCATGCACCCCGAGGACAAGGGATTGGCCCGGCGCATCCTGTCCGCCGCCCACCTTTACGCCAGCTACTCCGAATTCAAGCTGCTCAAGTCCATCAACCAGATGGACCACGAGCTTATCGAGATCGAAGACAGTTTCAAGGACAGGCTCAATGGAATGCGCGAGCTGAACGGCGTGGCCGACCTGCTCGACGAAGACGGCTCTGTGCTCGGCCGGTTCGCCCGCATGTGCGGTCGCCTGCGCTTTCAGAAAAGATGGTCCCAGACCCCGCGCGTACCCGAGACCTCGGTGCTCGGACACATGTTCATAGTGGCCTCATACTCCTGGTTCTTTTCCATGGAAGTGGGAGCGTGCCGCGCCCGCAGCCAGAACAACTTCTTCTCCGGCCTGTTCCACGACCTGCCGGAACTGCTCACCAGGGACATCATCTCCCCGGTCAAGGGCGCATCCCAGGAGATCAGCGACCTGATCCACGAGTACGAAATAGTGGAACTGAACCGGGTGGTGCTCACACCGCTCAAGGAAGGCGGATTCAGTGAAATAGCGGACCGCCTGGAATACCTGCTCGGCCTGGAGGTGGGCAGCGAATTCAAGGCCACCGTGGTCCTGGACGGAAAAATCCACGAGGCCACGGACGCCCAGCTCGCCGGGATATACAATCAGGACACCCTTGACCCCAAGGACGGCCCCCTGCTCAAGGTCTCGGACTCCATCGCCGCCTATATCGAGGCTCACACCGCCCTCAAGAACGGCATTTCCTCGGGCCAGCTCCACCACGCCCTGTACCGCATCCAGCAGACTTACAACGAAAAGCCGGTCATTGCCGGGGTGCAGGTCAGCGCGCTGCTGGCCGACTTCGATTAGGCCCGAGTCTCCGCTTTCTGCAACATCCGGGTTATCACCCGTTCTTTCACCCGCATTGACGGCGTACCCTGAATTGTGTCAGTCAGGTAGAATAGTACTTTTTTAATTGGCGGAAAGACAGTGAACGCAATGCGCCTGAACCCCATTTGCACCATCCTGCTCATCCTGCTGCTCGGATTTGCAGCTCCGGGATACTGCCTGGATGAAATACGGATCCAGCCGGGTTCATCCGAAGAGGATTTAAGGCATACATACCCCATTGCGCTTTTGATGAAAGCGCTCGAAGCCACTGCGGAGTCTGATGGACCATTCAGGATAACCCCCGGCCAGGTGAGGATGTCGCGGGACCGTGCCCTGGAAGAGATCGCCTCGGGGAAGCACATTAATCTGTACATCGCAGCCACCCGGAATACTTGGGAGGAACGCACCATCCCGATCCGCATCCCGATCATGAAGAGGTTGCTGAGCTACCGCCTGCTCCTGATCAACTGCCGGGACATGGACAGGTTCGCCAAGATCGACTCTCTCCAAGCCCTGAAACAGCTCAAAGGCGGGACCGGCTTGCAATGGACCATAACCGAGGTGCACAGGCGCCACGGTTTCACCCTGGTCACCGGCAACGACTACGAAGGGCTATTCTCCATGCTCGATTCAGGACGCTTCGATTACTTCTCACGCGGAATCAACGAGATATTCACCGAATACGAGACCCGGAAGGAACGCTTCCCCGACATGTGCATCGAGCCGACCCTGGCCCTCTACAGCCCCTCTCCAAGCTATTTCTTCGTATCCCCCGCCTACCCGAAACTGGCTGACCGCATACGGCGGGGCATGGAAATCATCAGTGCCAACGGCGAACTGGATGCCCTCTTTCAGAAGCATTTCGGCGCGGACATCGCCAGGGCAAAACTCAAGGAGCGGACTGTCTTCCGGATAGACAACCCGCTCCTTTCCAAGGAAACGCCTCTGGACCGCCCAGAACTGTGGTTCACTCCCTGACCGACCCGCCCTCCCCCTCACCGCATTCACCAGGCCTGAACCGAAACACCGATCATTGCCGGTGTCCAGGTCAACGCGCTGCCGGCGGGTTCCGATCACCCAAACTCCGAAAGCCCCGCTGGCTGGTAACGATGTACGGTGTTTCCTTGGCCACCAATCTCTGAGCAAAAGGACCATGCCAATTAAAGTGAACCGGAAGGCTTAAAAAAGGATGGAAGCGAGCCTGATATTTGCTTTCGAGGTCTTCACCGCAGCACATGGTCGTGACTCCTCGGAACCAGAAGGTGCAGCCGAGAGTATTGATGTTACCATTCAGATGCGGATAGCCGAAATCGGATCAAGACAGGAATTACCAATGCAGTTCAATAAAATTCTTAATAAAATTAACCTTGCAAACGCTTCATGCAATGGTCTATGTTTTAAATGGAGTAGTATGCCTCAAAAGACATGATTAATCACTTGTCATGCGCGCCCTCGAAGTCCCTTGGACCCATTTCCATCTCCGGCCTATCCCGCATTCTCAAAGCCTCCAATTCAACTTTCTGCTCGGTCACAAGGATTTTCAGTTCGGCGTTTTCCTTAAGAAGTGATCTGTTCTCTTCGTACAGCTCATTTATCTTGTTTTGCATTCCTTGAACGTCGCCAAAGCAGACAACTCCGGTCCTTTTTTTTTCAAGGCTCCCCGAAAAACCGGAATCTTGCAAGACGCCCTGCTTCTCGTTGAGCAGCCACTCAACGGAACGGCCTGTTTTTTCGGCAATTTGTTTTATCCAGGCCAGAGGGATATTGCCCCTTTTTTTGGCGTTATAAATCGCTTGATGCGAGATACCCAACTCCCGGGCCAAAGCGGCCTCACTTCTTACCCCGACAGCTTGGATCATGCGCCCAAGCCTCAGCGCCAAAGCGGTTTCTTCTTCATAACAATCTGCAACCAAACTTGCAACCTCCGAGTTTACATAGAACGTCAACCCTCTTGAGGCGATGCAAGAAATGGTTTATTATACGCAATTAAAAAATTTAATTTAAGTTGATTTCAATCAACCAGAAGTATAACAACACCATCAAGTGGTTGACAAAGGAACTGTTACATAAACCCTATCACCCGCTTAGTGAGGGGGTCAACGTTGGCCCCCTCACAAAACCCGACACGAAGAGGAGGCGGGATGCAAAAACGTTCGCTCGTAGCCGCAAGCACGTTGGCAGCGATCAGCGCCCGATGAAAGGTCAACCTGCCATTATAGCCACTCATAGACATAGCAAAAATTCCTATAGTCAAAGAGGCGACAATTGTAGTGCACCCGGCCAGCGTTATTCTCCTCCTCGCCCTGATACTCGGCTTGCCCTCTCACGGATATTGCCTGGACGAAATCAAGATTCTGCCGGGTTCCTCCGATAAGGATCGCCGGCAGGCGTACCCCAATGCAGTGCTGATCAGAATCCTTGAGGTCACTCGGGACTCTGACGGCCCGTATCGAATCACCCTCAGCCATTTGAGGATGACCCAGAAACGCGCCCTGAGCGAACTGGTCTCAGGCGAGCACGTCAACGTCATCGTCGTGGCCACCTGTCGAGAGCTGGAGGATAAAGCCCTACCGATCCGCATCCCGGTTTTACGGGGATTGCTGAGCTACCGCCTGCTTCTGATCAACGGCCGGAATCTGGACAAATTCAAGTGTGTCGACTCGCTCGAAGCCCTGAAACGGCTCAAGGGGGGAAGCGGCATGCAGTGGACCATAACCAAGATATTCCGGCACAACGGATTCGCCCTGGTCACCGGCAACAACTACGAAGGGCTTTTCTGCATGCTCGACTTCGGCCGCTTCGACTACTTCTCTCGCGGAGTCAACGAAATATTCGAGGAACTGCAACTCAGGAAAAAATGCATCCCCGACCTGTGCATCGAACCGAACCTGGCCCTCTACTGCCCCATGCCATGTTATTTCTTCGTTTCTCCGGCCTACCCGAAATTGGCGGACCGCATAAGGCGGGGCATGGAAATCATCAGTGCCAACGGCGAACTGGATGCCCTCTTTCAGAAGCATTTCGGCACACACATCGCCAGGGCAAGACTCAAGGAGCGGACTGTCTTCAAGATAGACAACCCGCTCCTTTCCGATGAGACGCCCCTGGACCGGCCGGAGTTATGGTTCACCCCCTGACCGAAGGCCCGGCCCGGCTAGTTCAGCCGGGACACTGCCAAACTGTCTTGACCCATGGCCATCAAGAGCATCCCGATGTTGCCGCATTCGCCTGTAAAGCTAGAAACTGATTCCGATCCGGGTAACGACCTGGAAATCCTCCCCGATTCCGTAGCGGCTGTTCCGCTCCGGCGTAGCCGAATATCCGTTGAGGTCACGGTAAACGACCAGGGGCACGCCCACGGACAGATGGCTGCTTTCCGTCATCTTCCAATGCACGCCCGGGGTAATGAAAATGGTATGGCCGCCGTTGGAGTCGTCGGCAGAGCCGTCAAACCATTGGCGTTGCTGATCCACCCCGTTGAGTTCCAGTTCCAGATCAAAGTACTTGTTCAGGGCATATCCGTATCCGAAGTCATACTTGAACTGGTTGCCCACGCGGGAATCATGCGCTCCCTGGCCGGTAACCGTGTACATCATGTGTGCATCGAAACGCGACCGACCGATAATCTTTGTAGCGCCTATCTCGAATTTCGGGTCCCATGAACCGGAACCGAGCTGGCCGCTGGGACCGATGTACTTGTGCGTATTGGAGTACGGCAACCCGTTCTCATGATCGGCGTCACCGGTAGGCAGTTTGAGTCCCGCGCCAAGGGCGAGATTCATCCAATCCCCGCCGCGTTGGGTCATGAGCGCGTAACGGCCCATGACAACGACATCGCCGAGGCCGGAAACCGTATCCGTGTCCCACGGCTTTGCCAGGTTGCCCGGCTTGCGTTTGACCTGCTTGTCCCAGAACGGCACCATGACGCGCGCCTCGAAGTTCTCGAACAACCCGGCTTTGAGCGTGAGCTGAACCGACTGGTTCACGCGGTCGTACTTGCCGCCGTAACTGCCGTTCTTTTTGGTGCTGCCGTTGTACAGCGAATCCTTGTGAACATAGCGATACTTGACATTGGCAGCGTACTTGCCCTTGGGAAGCACCATCCCGTTGGACATATTGACCGGAGCGATACACTTGACCGGCTTGCCAGCGGGTTTGGCCGCCACCTTCTGCTCAGATTCCGGGTCCGCCTCTGCGTTTGATCCGGCATGAACCTGATGCGGCCCCCCGACCAGCATCAGCCATGCGCAGACGGATAAAAATACCGTAAGTCGTTTCAAAACAGCCTCTCTTGATTTGATTCCTCGCCACAGATTTTCCCGGCGCAACAGGTCGTTACGGTTTTGAAAATACATTTTCAAAGCCCAAACCCAAAAACACCAACACGCCGGAATGATTAGCCTTTCCCCACAGACAAACGCATCCTGCAACACGCAACGCCTGGGAGATTTTTAATTCAACCACCTGATAAACCATGATTTTTCCCCTGCCAATCCCGTCACGGCTTTGCTTGTATTCGTGACGAAATCCGGCCGGATCAGGGAGTCAAGGTGCAGGTCAGGCCGTTTGTGGCTTCGGAGGAGGGATTAGATAAGAAAAGCCCCTCAGCTTGAGGGGCTTTGATGCAATCTGGCGGAGAGGATGCTCGTTATCAAAACATCACTTCCCATCATAGCAATAGGTTATAGTCTACTCTTGGTTTGATGAATGCTGTGCCTTACCGCAACAGTTTCATGGCATCTTGCCTACTCTTCGCATGTTGAGTATGAGGCTCTAAATAACCATGAACTAACAATACCAAAGGTGGGACAAATGATTACTTTTCTCAAGTCCATGCTATTCTTCCCAATGATGTTCCTGCGCGGCATTCTCCAATGGATTCTTCGGCTGTTTGCAGGGCTTTCTCTGCTCGGTGGGATCGGGATGCTTATCGCTGTCTATGGTTTTGATGCCAAACTTCAATGGTACATCCCATGGATCATTTTGGGCTGGTCGTTCGTTTTCTTCTTGGTAAGCTGGTTCTATGACATCATACTGCTAAAACTGAACCCTCATCCTGATACCGTCCTCTTCTTGGACTAACCAACCGGAGAAAGAAGGTATGGACTTCGATCTAACGCAAGTATCGCTGACCAGCATCATCACTGTGGTTGGATCAACGGGGGTTCTGTCTGCTCTTTGTACACATCTTTTTGGTATGTTTCGTGATTGGCTAGAAGACAGGACAAAACGTGCAAGAAGAGCCTCTTACGCTGCTTTGCGGTTAGCAGTCCAGCTCGAAACGTATGCCATAGAATGTGCTAGGCGAATCGAAGAAGTGAAAACGAGCCTTGCCTCAAACGGATACTATGGAAAACTCCATGGGCGGTTACCAAAAATCCCACCATATCCCGATGAGATTGACTGGAAATCATTAGAGCCTTCCCTTGTGGATGAAGTGTTGTCATTCCCCAACCAACTCCTTGTAAGCAACGACATTACGACCTTTGTTGCAGAAGACCATTTCCCAGACGATACAGAACTGGCAACTGCTGAATGCCTACTGCACTGTGGCTACCGTGGAGTTCAGGCATGGAAGATAGCTACAGAGTTGCGTAAACGGTATGGCCTGAAGTCTCGCAATGTTCTTTCTGATAGCTGGAACATGCTCCAATGCCTTGAGGTTGAGGAGGCCAAATACCATGACCAGCAGCGAATATGGAGAGAGTGGAAAGACAAGAATTTCGCTGCCCCAGACAAGTAAGCGTAAAAACATGAAAGCAAAGAGTGAAAGGGTACGCACGTATTCCGTCTGGGATAACTTCCCCCATTAGGTTCTTCCCACACCTCCCACGAAAATGGATCCCCCTTTCATTCCATCCAAGATCACATCCGGCCTCAAAATCATACCTCCCAAGCCGATCCTTTCTACCAAGCTACTACCTACCCGGCGGAATCTCAATAGAGTGTACCCACATATTTACACCCCCAAAGCTGCCAACCTCCATTCCAATAAACATAAAAAAGGCCTTGATGGACTACCGTCCATCAAGGCCTTTTTCAGACAAATTCCGCTTTGAATCTATTTCAGTTCCAGCAACGCCACGGTCTCGATGTGGTGGGTGTGCGGGAACATGTCCACGGCGCGGGCGCGTTTGAGTTCGTATTTCTCGGACAGGCGTTTCACGTCGCGGGCCAGGGTGGCCGGGTCGCAGGATACGGCGATGATCTTGGGCGGGGCCAGCTTGAGCAGGGCCAGGGCCGTGTTCTCGTGCATGCCGGACCGGGGCGGGTCGATGACCAGCACGTCGGCCTTGGGCAGGGATTTGAGATTGTCCACGGCGTCCAGGGTCCCGGCCACGAAGTCGCAGTTGGACACATCGTTGAGCTTGGCGCTGCTCCATGCCTTGGCCACGGCTTCCTCGCTGATCTCGTAGCCGATGACGCGCTTGACCCGGTCGGCCAGAAAAAGACCGATGGCGCCGATGCCGCAGTAGAGGTCGAGCAGGGTTTCGGAACCGGTGAAACCGCCGAAATCGGCCACGGTGCCGAAGAGCTCGCCTGCCCCGGCCGAGTTGGTCTGGAAAAAGGCGTTGGGGGAAATATGATAGCGGGCCTCACGGCCGTCATGGGTGACCATTTCTTCCACGGTCTTGGTGCCGAGCCTGAATTCCACGAATTCGCCTGCGGCAACGATGCTCCGCTTGGCACGGGAGGAATGGATAAAGGAGGTCAGCTCCGGGAACCGGTCCACCAGGGCCGCGCCCAGTCCCTCAACCTGCTTGAACTTGCGCTTGTCCGCCGTGGTGATCACATGCACCATGAGCTCGCCCAGGGCCGTGTGCCGGATGATCAGATGCCGCCAGAACCCGTTGTCGGTCTTGGCGTCGTAGGCGGCCACGCCCGATTCGCGGCAATACTCGCGGACCATGCGCATGATCTCCATGTCCCGACCGGCGCACAAATGGCATTCCTCGATGTCCAGCACCGGGGCCAGCCCCTTTTGTCCGGCAGGTTGAACGCTGCGCAGTCCCAGATGCAGGGAACCGTCCCGCCGCTCAAAGGCGAACTCCATCTTGTTGCGGTAGTTCCACTGGGCAGGAGAACCCGCGGGCGGATCCAGGGTCAGGGAGTCCACGCCGCCGATGCGCTTGAGCGCGCTTTCGACCTGGGCCGCCTTCTGCGAAAGCTGCTCGGCGTACTCGAGATCCTGCAACACACAGCCGCCGCACTGGCCGAAGTGAGGACAACGAGGGTCAACCCGGTGCAAGGACGGCGTGACCACGGTTTCCACAACAGCCTCGGCAAAGCGCTTCTTGGCGCGCACCACGCGTGCGGTCACAGTGTCGCCGGGCAGTCCGCCCTCCACGAAAAGGGCCATGCCGTCGACATGAGCCACTCCCCTCCCGCCAAAGGCCAGGGATTCGATGGGACATTCGATGACGTCGTCTTTATTCAGGGACATGGTGCCTCCGGTTTGTTGCAGGAGCGGTGGTTTGACACGGATTTACCCGCCTGTCTATTGTAATCATCATGATCGACAAGGCAACCGCTCTGGAAACCGTGCTTCGCAGACTCGATAAACTGCCGATGGGACACGCCATGGACATGCGCACCTACAAGCGCAACCGGTCCGTACTCATCAGGCGTACCGGGCCGGACGCCTTCGAGGTGACCGAAAGCGGTTTTCACGAGGAACGGTTCCTGATCCCCCTGTCCAGGATGAAGAAGCTGCTCAAGGGGCTGCTCAAAAAGGAATTTCCCCGATCCACCAAGATCAGGCTCTACGACCTGGGCGAGACCGGCCCGGACGAGCATGTGGAGCGGAAGAAGATATGATCGACATCGGCTCGGCCATCCCGGCAACCCTTGCACGGCTGAAGAAGCTGCCCGTAGGCAATTCCCTGGAACTGCTGACCTACAAACGGGACCGGGGGCTGCGCATCGGCAGAACCGGCGACAACGCCTTCCGGGTCCGGGAGTTCGGCTTCAGGACCGAGGTCTTCGAAGTTGACCTCGAATCCATGAAAAAACTGCTCAAAACCCTGCTGAAACGCGAGTTCCCGCGCTCGAACAAGGTCCGGGTGCAGGAGTCCGGCAGCTAGTCGACAACCCTGGGCGGGCGGTAATCCACCAGTTCCATGGTAAAATACCCAACCGTTACCTTGGACTTGACCTTGACCGGTATCCTCCGCTCGTCCGCAGAGAACCAGACATAGAGTTCCGCATCCTTCGACTTCTGGAACACGCCCGACAGGTGCTTGATATCCAACTTGACCTTGTAGGTCTTGAACTTGCCCCGGGGCGTCTTCACGGTCTCCACGCCCTCGACAAAGGCTTCGCTCTTCACGGACTTCTTCCCGTCGGAAACATTGGCCACAAAATGCATCCCTTCGTACAGAGGGATTTTGCGAAAGCTGAACAGGATGGACATGGGGTCAAACACATCCGCGGGCTGATCGATGGTGTGCTGGAGTTTCCCCCGAGCGTAGCGATAGGACTGATTGGCCGTCTTGTCGAAAATCAGGTCCACCTTCTTGTGGTACGACCCTTCGTTCTGGTCTTTTTTGTAGCGCAGGGAATAAGTCACACCCATGTCGGTCCAGGCTTCGATGGTGTCACGGACCTTGTAGATGGAATCGATCCAGGACGCGGACCTGGCCCTGGCCAGGAAATATCTGGCGGGCACGCCGTCCATCTCCACGTTCTCCATGACCTCAAGTTCCGCGTCTGCCGCATGGATAAAAGCCCAATAGATCTCATATTTCATGCGTTCGCCCGGACCAAACGGCAGGGCATCCACTGCCCAAGCCGGTGACACATGCAAGAGGAAACCGAAAAAAATGAATGTCATGGTGATGTTTCGCATGGCATCCATATCGCCACCATCGAAGATCAAGTCAAGGAGCGGGCAGCAGAGCTGTTGGTATGGACAAAAAAAGGCGCAGGCGGTAGGAGATGGGAAAGCAGAGGCCCATTTAATTGCAAGTTACCGGAGGAATACGCTCTTATGATGCTTAGAAAACGCGCCTGGGACATGATGCGCGACGAATATCCGACCGTACAGGAAGATGCCAGCCTGGCCGAAACCATCCGCGTCATGCGCGAGGCCATGATCGAGGCCCCGGACTCTCAGGTGGTGGTGGTCAAGACCAAGGGCGGACGGCTCAGAGGCACCATCAACCTGTGGAAGCTCTTCAAGGCGGTCAAGCAATCGGTCCTCAAGGACGACAACCTCAAGGCCGACGGCAAGGTCGATTGGGACCAGCAGTTCGCCAACGCCTGCCTGATCTGCACTCAACTCAGGCTGGACGAATACATCATCACCGATCCCCCCATCCTCAAGCCCAACGACCCCATCCTGGTGGTGCTGGACGTGTTCCTCAAGTCCCGCCGCGACTGGGCCTTGGTGATGGAAGGCGAAAAGGTCATGGGCGTGGTCTACGTGACCGACGTGTACCGCGAAATGACCCGCGACATGGTCCAGATTTTCAAATAAATCGCACCGATTAAGCCAAAATACTGGCACTCGTGCTTATAGCCTCTCGAAAATTCATGATGAAATGGGAACAAGCCTTCCACTCAGTTTGAGTGGATCACTTATCCATAACTTTCTGAATCCGGTGAAACAAACACCTAAAAAAAGGCCTGGAATTCATCCGGGCCTTTTCTTGTGTACATTATTGAAGCGGCGATAATTCAGGCACTCCTTTTGGGAGCAGCCTTACTTCATCTTGAGATCCAGCATGATCAACATCTGCAACGCCTTGGTGATTTCACGGTCATACTTGGCGTCCTGTGCCAGGGCGGATGCGGCCTGAACAAAGCCCATGGCCTCGGCATAGGGCCGCTTGCTGATCATGGCACAGAAGGAATCGGCCACGGCAGTCAATCTGCCGGGGAACTCCTGCTTGACCGACTTGAGCGGATAGCCCGAGCCGTTGATCCTCTCGTGGTGCTCGGATACGCACTGCTCGATTTCGGCGTAACGCAGGTTGAGTTTGCTCAACATCTCGAAACCCACCTTGGTGTGAGCGTTGATCTTGTTGCGCTCTTCGCCAGTGAGGGGCTTGTCCTTGGTGCGGAGGAAAAGCGGCACCTTGGCCATGCCCAGATCATGCAGGAACAACCCCGCGAGAACGCGGTCAAAACTCTTGCGCTTGACCGCCTCTGCAAATCCCTTTTCCTTGAGCTTGCCCCACAGGGCCACACCGAGAAACCCGGTATTCACGGAATGATTTTCCAAAGTGTGTTCGGTGTGCAGCCGCCGGACCAGAGCGCGGGCACGCCGGATATCGGCGTAGAGGTATTCGGACAAGACCATCAGATCAACCCACAGCTTTTCGAAAACCTGGATCACAGGCTGCTCGAAAAACTCCGCCAACCTGCGGGTCAGGGCCTGGGTGAAGATGTCCGCGATCTCCTTTTCCTTGAGATTCTTGTCCACCAGCACCAGATCAAGCTGATAACTGATATGCTTGACATAGACCGGGTGGTCTTCGCGGGAAACAAAGACCAATCCTTCCTTGGTTATCTCTGCCAGCTCGGCCACCTGCTCGTTGGTCAACCTGCCGCCCACCTTGAAGAAGGGCATGACCCGGGCCACGTCCTCCTTGAACATGAAGATGTTCAAGGGAGGACGGTATTTATTGAAACTGCCCAGGATGTCGCCGCTGATCTGGTAGTACTCTTCATTCAGGCCGTCGGGGATGTCGTGTTTCTGGTCGGGGCGCATTAACTCACTTCTTTGCTTGACTTTTCATACAACTTGACCACGTTGGTCTGGGTCGAGGACTTGCCCCTCTCGGGCTGCCCCGCCGTGACGATGACGATATCCCCTTCTTCAAATGCCGGGGACTGCCGGACGAACACCTCGGCTCGTTCCTGATGGTCATGAATGACGTCCAGCGGTATGGCAGGAATAACCCCCCAAGACAGATTTGTGAAGTGCCTGACCGTGTGGTCGGAAGAAAGTGCGTATATTGACTGTTTGGGCCTGCACGAAGAAAGCAGCCTGGATGTGGCACCCGAAGTCGAATGGCAGACAATGGCCTTGGCATTGGTCTTGCCCGCCAGCATGGCCGCCGCATAGGCCAGGAAAGTGGAGGGATGGTCCTTTTCTCCGCCCCGATCCAGCTCGGCCCGATGGGATTCGAACATGTACGCCTCGATCTCGTAGGCAATCTTGCGCATGAACTTGACGGTCTCGCTGGGATACCGCCCGATGGCCGTTTCCTCGGAAAGCATGACGCAATCAGCGCCGTCCAGAATGGCATTGGCCACGTCCGTGGTCTCGGCCCTGGTGGCCATGGGCGAATTGACCATGGAAAGCAGCATCTGCGTGGCCACGATGACCGGCTTGCCCGCCAGGTTGCAGGCATTGATGATCCTTTTCTGGGCCACAGGCAACTCGGCCAGATCGAGTTCAAGGCCAAGATCGCCCCGCGCCACCATGATCCCGTCCGCTTCCTGAATGATCTCACCCAGGCAGGCCAGGGCAGCGGTACGCTCCAACTTGGCAATGATGGGAATGCATCGTCCATACTGAAGCATTTCATCACGCAGATTTCGGATGTCGTCGGGTTTCTGCACGAAACTCATGGCGACCACGTCCACGCCCAGGTCCATGCCAATGGCCAGATCGGCCTTGTCCTTGTCCGTAAGCGGGGCCAGCGGCGTGGTGGTGCCCGGGAAGGTTATCCCCTTTCGCGGCGGACACATGCCGGAATTGGTGGCTTCCATACGAATGAGGTTTTCCTCTTCGATCTTGATCACGTTGAAACGGATCATGCCGTCGGACAGGGCCACGGGATCGCCCACCTTCACGCTCGCGAACATCTCGGGGATATCCAGACAGATGAACGGCTCGTCCACTTTCGCAGCCTTGTCGGGCGTTCCCAGCAAAACCTCACTTCCCTTGGTCACTTCGAAGGCTCCCAGCCCCACGTCGCAGGTACGAATTTTCGGCCCGGACAGGTCCTGAAGGATGGTCAGGGTCAATCCGGTTTCTTCTTCCAGTCGGCGGATGATGTCCACCATCTTGGAAAAGAACTCACGACCTCCGTGGGAAAAATTGAGCCGAAAAATCTTGGCCCCGTTCTCCACCAATGCTTTGACCGCTTCGTAGGTTTCAGTGCCGGGTCCCAGGGTGGCGATGATCTTTATGTGCCTGTCCATGACAGCCTCCTTGTCCCGGTTCGACTGCGAGAAGACGCCGCCTAAGCCGGAATAAATGTCTTACATTTTGTATTTACAGTATTTTCACAAAGAACGTTCGTTTCAGATTGAAGCAAGTCTAGGCTCCTGACCAAAAAAAATCAATGAGACTCGACGATCTTTGCCGATCATTTCGTTTTGGGAGGTTGACTTTCCCTTGAAATTCGAGCAGAGGTGGGAAGAAGTGGAATTTAGTGTACAGAATGTGTAAAGATGTGGATTGAAATTGTTCCGGAGGATTTGATGAAGTTTCGTGGTCACGCACACAGAAGTCTGGACGACAAGGGTCGGCTGATATTGCCGCCTGAGTTCAAGGACTTGATTCGCGCCGAGCTTCCGGACGCGACCATCGTGCTGACCATCTACGACAAACATGTCATCGGCATCACTCCCGAACAATGGACCCGGCTTGAAAGCGAACTGGAAAAGGTCAAAACGCCCAGCCGCGATCTCCAGAACACCATCCGCCTGTTCAACTCCGGTTATACCGAGACCCATGTCGGCTCGCAGGGACGCATAGCCATTCCCGCGCACCTGCGTAAATCCGGCAAGCTGGACAAGGACGTGGTGGTTCTGGGTGCAGGCAAGCGATTTGAGATCTGGTCCGCGGAAAGCTTCGAAATGCTGCTCGATGAGGACTATGACGTGTCCTCGGAGCTGGCTGAACACAACGTCTCGCTGCCCTTCTGATGACACCGGAAGCAGTAGACCCTGCATCAAGGCACACGACGGTTCTTTTACATGAAGTGGTTGAGTGGTTACGACCACGCCCCGGCGGCCGTTACATGGACGGCACCCTGGGCATGGGAGGCCACAGCCTGGCGCTTTTGCAAGCGGCAGGCGGCAAGGCCGAGCTCGTAGGGCTTGACCGGGACCAGGAGGCATTGACGCTGGCAAGACGGCGTCTGGTGGACTTCACAGATCAAGTGCATCTGTTCCACCTGCCCTTTTCCCGGTTTGAGGAAGCCCTGGACGAGATCGGATGGGATCAGGTGGACGGCGCGGTTCTGGATCTCGGCGTCTCCTCCATGCAGTTGGACGAAGCCGACCGGGGATTCAGCTTCATCCACGACGGTCCGCTGGACATGCGCATGGACCCCGACTCCGGCCCTTCGGCGGAAGACCTGGTCAATACGCTGAAACACGGTGATCTGGCGCGGATCATCCGAGTCTACGGGGAAGACCCCCTGGCCGGAAAAATCGCGTCGGCAATATTGAAGGCACGGGAAAACAAAGCGATCACGAGGACGCTTCAGCTGGCCGAGATAGTGCGGCTGGCATATCCGCCCAAGATGCGGCACACAGCCCGCAATCATCCGGCGACCCGCACCTTCCAAGGACTGCGAATAGCGGTCAACAGGGAAACTGAGGAACTTGAACATTACCTTGAAACCATAGTCGGACGCCTGAAACCGGGCGCAAGGTTGGCCATTATTTCGTTTCACTCCCTGGAGGACAGGGCCGTGAAGCACGCATTTCGGGATGCCGCCAAAGGGTGCAAATGCCCCCCGCATCAACTCCACTGCACCTGCGGCGGCGTGCCCGAAATGAAAGTGCTCACCAAGAAACCGATGGTCGCCTCGGAAGCTGAGCGGGACGGTAATCCCCGCGCCAGGAGTGCCAAACTCCGAATCGCGGAAAAACTCGGTCCCGACGGAGAAGACGCATGAGCAAGACCGACAAGACGCTCCTCTGGATGGTGCTCTGCCTGCTGGGCATGGCTCTCACTCTGGGTTTGGGAGCGGTTTGGTTGAACATCGAGCGCATGGATCTGGCATACGATCTGCGCAAGATGGAGATGAGCCTGGGCCAGAAAGAGGATCTGGCCGTGAAACTGACGGTTGAGAGGAACAACCTGGTTTCACCCTATCGGCTCAAAAAGCTCGCGGGCCAACTCGGCCTGGGAGTGGCTGCGCCGGGCCAGATACGACGCATAGCCTCACAATAGCGACGCGCTGAGCCATACACGCGCCGCCACAGTGGGAAACAGGGAATACTGATGGCAAAGGACAGCAAGGGGCGCACGGATCACAGTGGGATCAAGATAGGGTTTGTAATGACCCTGTTTTCGGTTGCACTTTGTGCTCTGTGGGTTCGCGCCGGATGGATACAACTCCATGAAGGCGACATCTTGGCCGAAATGGCCTCCAGGCAAAGCCTCGCCGCCGAATACGAATACGGTGAACGGGGCCGCATCTTCGACCGCAACGGTCAGATGCTGGCTACGTCCGTGGAGGCCAAATCCATTTTTATCCGTCCCTACGAGATCGAAAATATCGACGTGGCTGCCGATGTCCTTTCCCGCGACCTCAAGCTTTCCCGTTCCTCGGTTTACAGGAAGCTCAAGTCCTCAAAGAAGTTCATCTGGATCAAGCGGCAGGTCACTGACCGCGAGGCCGCTGCCGTGGTCAAGGCCGACGTCAAGGGCATCCGCCTGACGAGTGAATTTTCCCGCATCTACCCCAACGGTCATTTGGCAGGCCAACTCCTCGGCTTCGTGGACATCGACGGTCGGGGCCGCGAGGGCATCGAATACGCCCTCAATGACAGGCTCACCCCCGGCAAGGCCGAATTCGTGGTCCAACGCGATGCCATGGGACGGCACATGTACCTGGACGCCCACGGCCGCGAAGTGGATATCAACGGCCTGGACGTGCGCCTGACCATCGACACCCACATCCAGCACGCCGCGGAACAGGCCCTGGCCAATTCCATCGCCAAATACGATGCCAAGGCAGGCATCGTCATGGTCGTGGACGTCAAATCCGGCGACATCCTGGCCATGGCCAACCAGCCCTTCTTCAATCCGAACACGGTGCGCGCCTCCACTCCGGCACAGCGCAGGCTCCGGTCCCTGACTGACATCTACGAACCAGGGTCCAGCATGAAGCCCTTCCTGTTCGCTGCCGCCCTGGAAGAAAACGTCATCACCCCGGACACCCTGATCGATTGCGAAAACGGCCGCTGGACCGTGGCCCGCAAAGTCATCCGGGACACCCACCCCGCAAGATGGCTGCCTGCCCACAAGGTGCTCCGCTACTCCTCCAACATCGGCTCGGCCAAGATCGGCATGGACCTCGGCGCCGGCGTCTATTACGACTATCTTTCCAAACTCGGATTCGGCGAAAAGACCAACATCGGCCTTCCCGGCGAATCCGTCGGCATCCTCATGCCTCCGAGCAAATGGACCTCCGTGGACCTGGCTGCCATCAGCTTCGGCCAGGCCATAGGCGTCACGGCCCTGCAAATGGCCCGCGCCTTCCTCTGCATCGCCAACCAGGGAGCCACCAAGGAACTCAACCTGATCAAGTTCCCGGCAACGGACCGCAAGAACGCCACCATCCAGATCTTCCGCCCCGAGACCACTGCCGCGGTACTCTCCATGATGAAGGACGTGGTCCATGAGGACGGCACCGGTCGCAGTGCGCTCATCGAGGGAATCACCATGGCGGGCAAGACCGGCACGGCCCAGAAGGCCTCCAAGAACGGCGGGTACGGCAACCAGTACCTTTCCTCTTTCGTGGCTCTGGTCCCGGCCGAGGAACCGGAGTTGCTGGTCATCACCATGATCGACGAACCGCAAAAGGCCAATTACGGCTCCATGGTCGCGGCCCCGGTCTGCCGGGAAGTGACCGTGCGCACCCTGGCCTACCACGGCCAGTTGTCCGAAACCTTGCACGCCAACGTCGAGGAAAGCGTGTCGGTGGACGGATTGGAGAACGAACCGCTCAATCAGACAATGGACGCACCAATGCCTCAGACCGTCACGGACAAAGTCCCGGACATTGAGGGAATGCCTGTGCGGCGGGCTTTGGAACTATTGGCAAAAATGGGAATAGTCCCTGTGCTCAAGGGCCAGGGGATGACGGTCAAACGCCAGCAGCCCTCTGCAGGGCTGCCATGGCCGGGAAACCGAACAAAGGAGGGAGCGGATGATGTTTTTGTTCTCTGGCTCTCATAGCGGAAAGGAAAAGGATCAGGGCGTCATGGAATTTCAAACCCTGTTGGACAAAGCGGCAAAAGGCATGGTGGTGCGCACTGATTCACGCAAGATTCAGAGCGACGAATGTTTCGTGGCAATGCCCGGAACAGCCGTTCGCGGCCTAGACTACATCCCCAACGCCCTGGACAACGGCGCGCGCTACATAGTGGCCCCCGAGTCCGCCCGCGACCTGGTAGCTCCTGTGGTGGAGCACAAGGCCGTGGCCGTTTACGTGGAAAATCCGGCCGTGGCCCTGGGCGAACTGGCCCGCGCCTACTTCCACGTCATGGACCGTGATCTCAAGCTGGTGGGCATCACCGGCACCAACGGCAAGACGACCACCTCCTACATCCTGGAACACCTGCTGGTCTCCAGCGGACTGAAGGTCGGCGTCCTTGGCACGGTCAACTACCGCTGGCCCGGTTTTGCCATGGATGCTCCCCTGACCACCCCGGACTGCTGGATGATCCACGAGCTCCTCTTCAACATGAAAAAGGCGGACGTTGACGTGGCCATCATGGAGGTCTCCTCCCACGCCCTGGACCAATACAGGGTGGCCGGACTGGACTTCGACGCGGCCGTGTTCACCAATCTCACCCAGGACCACCTGGACTACCACGGCTCCATGGAAGAATACTTCCGCGCCAAATCCCTGTTGTTCAAGGACTACCTCCGCCCCGGCAAGCCCGGCGTCCTCAACTACAACGACCCGTACGGCCGCCGCCTCCTGACCGAGTGCGAGGACGGCATCGGATACGGCATCGGCGACACCTCCCTTGTGGAGCATGAAGTGGGCAACAGGCAACTGGTCAGCGGACGGATCATGTCCATGACCGGCCAGGGCATGGAGCTTGAAACCTCCTACAAAGGCAAAAGCTGGGTGATACACTCCCCGCTGGTGGGTTCGTTCAACGCCATGAACCTGCTGGCCGCACAGGCCGTGGGCCTGCAACTGGGCCTCAACTGCAAGGACATGCGCAAACTGTCCACTTTCCCCGGCGTACCCGGTCGCCTCGAACGGGTCATGAACGACCGGCAACTCGACATCTTCGTTGACTTTGCCCACACCCCGGACGCCCTGGAAAACGTGCAGCACACCCTCAAGGGACTCAATTTCAAGCGACTGATCACGGTGTTCGGCTGCGGCGGCGACCGCGACAAGGCCAAACGACCGCTCATGGCCGAATCCGCCGCCCGGTATGCGGACGTGGCGGTGCTCACCTCGGACAACCCCCGCACCGAAGAGCCCGAAGCGATCATGGACGACGCCCGGCCCGGTCTGGCGCGGGCCAAACACGTACTGGAACACCCGAACCGGCAGGCCGCCATCACCATGGCCGTGGCCGAAATGGAACCCGGCGACGCGCTGCTCATCGCAGGCAAGGGCCATGAGGACTACCAGGTCATCGGCACGACCAAACGGCATTTCTCCGACGTCGAAGCGGCACTCAAGGCCATTGAGGAAGTGTATTCGTGAACCTGACCCTGGCTGACACAGCACGCTGCCTAGGCGGCATGGCCGAAGAAGGCTGGCAGGACATCACCTTGAAAGAGGTGAAGACCGACTCCCGTACCGTGGAGCCGGGCGATCTGTTCTTCTGCATTGCAGGCGAGCAGTACGACGGCCACGAATTCGTGGGCCAGGCTGTCAAAAACGGCGCGGCAGCCGTCATTGCCTCACGCATGATCCCCGATGCCCACGCCCCGGTAATCATGGTTCGCGACACCGTGGGCGCCCTGGGACGCCTGGCCGCCTGCTGGCGCGACATGTGCGGCGCCAAGCTGGTGGCTGTCACCGGCACTGCGGGCAAGACCACGGTCAAGGAGATGCTCCATGCCGTGGCCTCGCAAAGATTCGACACGGCCAAGAACTACCGCAATTTCAACAATCAGATAGGCCTGCCCCTGTCCATGCTCAAGGCCACGGCGGCCCAGGAGCTCTGGATCATGGAACTGGGCATCTCCAGGCACGGCGACATGGAAGAGCTCGCCCCGGTGGCCAGCCCGGACCTGGCGGTCATCACCAACGTCGGCCCCGGCCACCTCGAAGGGCTGGGCAACGAAGCCGGTGTGGCCCAGGCCAAAACAACCCTGCTCAAATACCTCCGCCAGAGCGGTACGGCCATCGTCTCCAGTGATTACCCGCTGCTCTGGAACGCGGCCCGCGAGATCGTGGATGCGCCCGTGGCCTTTTCCGGCAAGCCCGATTCCGAGGCCGCCTATGCCGCCTCGTTCCTCGGAGCATCCGACGGCGGGTGGGGACGCTTCCGGCTCCGTACCCCCGAAGGCGACGGCGAACTGACCGCCCCGTTCTGCGGCGACCACTACGCCGAGAACCTTGCCTGCGTGGCCGCCGTTGCCCATCAGCTAGGCCTGACGCGGGAAGAGGTCATCTCGGGCGTACAGACCATGGCTGCCGACGCACAGCGTTTCTGCTGCAAGGTCGGCGGCGAAGTCATGGTTATCGACGACACATACAACGCCAACCCCCTGTCCATGGCCCGGTCCATCCGCACGGCGGCGAACCTGGCCGACGGACGCCCCCTGATCCTGGTCCTCGGCGACATGCGCGAGCTTGGAAACGAAGCAACCCTGCACCACGAAGCCCTCGGTCGGGTCATCCGTGAAACCGCGCCTGCCGCGATCTTCTACAAGGGCGAATTTCTCGACGCCGTGGCCCGTGGCTATGGCGGACCGATTCACCAGACCGGGAACCTTGAAGAATTTCTTGATGCATGGCGCGGCCTGGGCATTGACCGGGCCGTGGTCCTGGTCAAGGGCTCGCGCTCGCTGAAAATGGAGACCCTGGCAAACGGCCTGTGCCGGGAACTGAACGCGGAAGCACAAGGAGGCACCAATTGATTTACAATCTGCTCGTACCGTTCAGCACGGACGTTGGCATCCTCAATGTCTTCCGGTACATCACCTTCCGCTCGGTGTGGGCGCTCCTGACCGCGCTCATCCTGTCCATCGTGTTCGGACCGGCCATGATCCGCTGGCTGACCCGCATCAAATGCGGCCAATACATCCGCGAGGACGGTCCCCAGCATCAGGCCAAGCAGGGCACGCCCACCATGGGCGGCATCATGATCCTCTTCTCCGTGGGCATCTCGACCCTGCTCTGGGCAGACCTGACCAACATTTACGTCTGGCTGACCCTGCTCGTGTTCACCGGATTCAGTGCCATCGGCTTTGCCGACGATTACATCAAGGTCGTCAAACGCCAGAACGAGGGACTGTCCGCCAAGGCCAAATTCTCCCTGCAATGCTTTGTCGCAACGGCGGCCATAGCCCTGCTCATCAACGAACCGGCCTATTCCACCCAGTTGTCCGTGCCGTTCTTCAAGAATTTCAACCCGGACCTCGGCTGGTTCTATCTGCCCTTTGCCATGGTGGTCATGGTAGGAGCCAGCAACGCGGTCAACCTGACCGACGGGCTGGACGGCCTGGCCATCGGTCCCATGGTGGTGGCCATGGCCACCTTCGCCATCTTCGTCTACGTGTCGGGCCACGCCACCATGGCCGAATATCTCCAGGTGCAAAACATCCAGGGCATCGGCGAGGTGTCGGTTTTCTGCGGGGCCATGGTCGGCGCAGGCCTCGGATTCCTCTGGTTCAACGCACACCCGGCCCAGGTCTTCATGGGCGATGTCGGCTCACTGGGACTTGGCGGCGCCCTCGGGTTCGTGGCCGTGCTGGCAAAACAGGAACTGCTGCTGGCCATAGTGGGCGGCGTGTTCGTGTTCGAAACCCTCTCGGTCATCCTCCAGGTAGGCTATTTCAAGCTGACCGGGGGCAAACGCATCTTCAAGATGGCCCCGCTGCATCACCACTTCGAACTCAAAGGCATCCCGGAATCCAAGATCATCGTCCGTTTCTGGATTCTCTCCATACTCATGGCCCTGATGGCCCTGTCCACGCTGAAACTGAGGTAAGACCGTGAATCGCATCGTCCGCAACTTCATCAATGAATCCATCCTCTCGGGCAAACAGTCCGTGGTGGTGGGTACCGGCAAGTCCGGCCTGGCCGCGGCCAGGCTGCTCGACGTGCTCGGCGCACGAGTGCGCATTGTGGACCGCAACGAACAGGTCACCGAAGCAGTGCTTGGGGCGCTCAAGGGCAAGGCCGAACTGATCACCGGTCCTCACAAGAAGGAACATTTCACGGATGCGGACATCATTGTCCTGTCTCCGGGCGTTGCCGTAAAGAAGCTCGCTCCGGTGCTGGAAGGCATCCCGTCCCGGAACATCGTGGCCGAACTGGAGTTTGCCTCCTGGTTCATCGAGGCCCCGGTGCTGGCCGTGACCGGCTCCAACGGCAAGACCACGACCACCACGCTCATCTCCCAGATCTTCGAGCAGGCGGGTCGGCGCGTCTTCACGGGCGGCAATATCGGCGTCCCCCTGTGCGAATACCTGCTGGACATGGAACCTGCCGAGATCATTGTGCTCGAAGTCTCCAGTTTCCAACTCCAGAACTCCCGTCTGTTCAAACCGCACGTTGGCCTTTTCCTGAATTTTTCCGCCAACCATCTAGATTACCATGAAAACATGGACGAATATCTGGACGCCAAGCTGGCCATGTTCCATCGCATGACCGGCGAGGATACCGCACTCCTGCACGAGTCCATGCGCCCATTGCTGGAAGGACGCTCCTTCACCAATGCCCATGTGCAGTGGTTCGGCCCCACCGACCGTTTCGAGGCCCCGCACCTTCCCGGCGAGCACAACCGCTCCAATGTGGAGGCCGCATGGCAGGCCGTGAAGCGGTTCGGCATAACCGAGGCGCAGGCCGCCGAGACCATCCGCAATTTTAAACCCCTGGCCCACCGCATCGAACCTGTGGCCGAGAAAAAGGGCGTGCTCTACGTGAACGATTCCAAGGCCACCACCCTGGACGCCGCTCTGGCCGCGGTCCGTTCCTTTGACCGTCCCGTACGCATCCTCATGGGCGGCGTCTGGAAGGGCGGCGACGTGGCGCAGTTCGCAAGGGACATCAAGGGTTCCGTCGTCAGCGTGGGGCTGTTCGGCGGCGCACGCGAGGAGCTGGAACCGGGCCTGAAAGACCTTTTCCCCGTGACCTGGGACGAGACCCTGGAAGCGGCCTTGAAACGGCAGACCGCAGAAGCCGTTTCCGGTGACGTGATCCTGCTCTCCCCGGCCACGGCCAGTTTCGACCAGTACAACGGCATGGCCGAACGCGGCGGCGACTTCAAGCGCGTGGTGGAGGGACTTGATGACTAGTCTCAAATCCTCCCAATCCGCCAACGCAGCAGGCCGCATCGATCCCTGGCTGCTGACCGCCACCCTGCTGCTCGCCGGTTTCGGCCTGATCATGGTCCTGTCCTCCTCGGGCATCATGGCCGAGCGGATCTATGCCGACAAATACTACTTCTTCAAACGGCAGCTCGCATTCACCGGCGTGGGGCTTGTGGCCATGTTCCTGTGCATGCAGGTGCCCAGACGGCTGCTCTATTCCCTGACCTACGTCTGGGTGGGACTGGCCGTGGTGCTCCTTGCCTTGTGTTCTTCCCCTTTGGGGGCCACGGTCAACGGCGCCCACCGCTGGATCAAGGTCGGGCCGGTCAATGTCCAGCCGCTGGAGTACGCCAAGGTGGCGTTGGTCTTCTACCTGGCCTATTTCTTCGCCCACAAGCAGGCAATGGTCCGAACCTTCTCGGTGGGCTTCCTTCCCCCGTTCTTTGTGACCGGTCTTTTGTGCGGCCTGCTCCTGCTGCAACCCGATTTCGGCGGGGCCGTGGTCCTGTCCGGCCTGCTCTTCCTGATGTGCCTTGTGGGCGGCACCCGGTTCAGCTACCTGTTCCTGTCACTCATCTTCGCGAGCGGCGCAGGCTGGCTGCTCATCTCGTCGTCGCCCTACCGCTTCAAGCGGTGGACCGCCTTCCTGGACCCGTTCGCCTCCGCCCAAAACGAAGGCTACCAACTGGTCCAGTCCCTGTACGCCTTCGGGTCCGGCAAGATCTTCGGGTCCGGCATCGGCGCAGGCCAGCGCAAACTCTTTTTCCTGCCCGAGGCGCACAACGACTTCATCATGGCCGTGGTGGGAGAGGAGCTGGGCTTCGTAGGCATGTCCCTGTTCTTCCTGGGCATCAGCTTCTTCCTGTTCCGGTCCTTCAACATCGCCCTCAAGCTGGAAGACCTCCAGGACCGCTTCACGGCGTTTGGCGTGACCTGCATCCTGGCGCTGGGCATCATTCTGAACCTGGCCGTGGTCCTGGGCACGGTACCGCCCAAGGGCGTGGCCATGCCGTTCATCAGCTACGGCGGGTCGAGCCTGACCGTGTCCTTCATCTGTGCGGGCATCCTGCTCAACCTCTCCCGGAGGGTGAAAACATGAGCCTGAACCGCGTCATCCTGACCACCGGCGGCACCTGCGGCCACATCTTCCCGGCCCTGTCCGTGGCCTCGGCCCTCACCCTGCGCAACAAGGGCATCCGGATACTGTTCATGGGCGGCCCCGGACCGGAAGGAAATCTTGCCCGCAGGCACGGTCTCGATTTTTTGGAACTCCCGGCCAGCGGCATCATGGGACGCGGCGTCACCGGCATCCTGTCCGGGCTGGGCTGGCTCGGTGCCGGTATCCCCAAAGCCCTGTTCCAGGCCTGGCGTTTCCGCCCGGATGCGGTCATCGGATTCGGCGGATACGCGAGCTTCTGCCCGGTGCTGGCCGCAAAAATGCTTAGCATCCCCACGGCGGTTCATGAGCAGAACTCGATACCGGGCGTGGCAAACAAGGTACTCGGCAAACTGGTCAAACGCGTCTTTCTGAGTTTCCCGGACACGCTCAAAGTGTTCCCAGCAAACAAGACCTACCTGACCGGCAATCCGGTGCGGACCGAAATATTCAAATCGGGCATCAGGCGGCGGAGCCGGATTCAGGGCAAACGGGTGCTGATCTTCGGCGGCGGCCAGGGTGCCAAGCCCATCAACGATGCCGTCATTGAAGCCCTGCCCAGGTTCATGGAGGCCGGAGTGACACTGGTCCACCAGGCGGGCAGGATTGATTTTTCCCGCGTGCGTGCGGCCTACCAGGCCGCAGGCGCGGACCCGGCGCAGGTCCGGGAATTCATCGAGGACATGGGGACCGAATATGCGGCCTGCGACCTGACGGTCTGCCGGGCCGGTGCAAGCACGGTCTTCGAAATCGCGGCGGCAGGGGTTCCGGCCATCTTCGTGCCCTTCCCCCAGGCCACCCACGATCATCAGACAATGAATGCCAAAGCCATGTCGGACGCCGGCGCGGCCCGGCTCCTGCCCCAGTCGACGTTGACCGGGGAAAAGCTGGCCGGGACCGTCCTTGAACTGCTCGCCGACCGCGAACAGTTGACCGAAATGGAAGCGGCGGCACGCGGTCTGGCCAAGGAACACGCGGCCGCGGATATAGTGGCAGGGCTGGAAGCCCTGACCGCGTAGGAGTATAGTTATGGCAGCACAGGGACCGTATCTCACAGTTGGCGGCGAGGCCTGCCCGGCCATGCGGGCACGGGTGAACAACATCCATATGGTCGGCATCGGCGGCTCGGGCATGAACGGCATTGCCGAGGTGCTCATCAACATGGGCTTCAACGTCACCGGGTCGGACCTGTCCGCATCGGCAGCAGTCCGACGGCTGGAAAAGCTCGGAGCCAACGTCTTCATCGGCCACGGCGCGGACAACGTCGGCAATGCGGACGTGCTCATCAAGTCCACGGCCATCCCGGACAAGAACCCGGAGCTGGTGGAAGCGCGCGAACGCGGCATCCCCATCATTCCCCGCGCCGAGATGCTGGCCGAACTCATGCGGTTGCGCACGGGCATCGCCGTGGCCGGAACCCACGGCAAGACGACCACCACCTCCCTGCTGGCCACGGTCTTCACCGAAGCGGGCCTGGACCCCACCGTCATCATCGGCGGCAAGCTCAACACCTACGGGGCCAATGCGCGGCTGGGCGAAGGCGACTATCTCATTGCCGAGGCCGACGAGTCCGACGGCTCCTTCCTGCGTCTGGCCCCCATCATCACCGTGGTCACCAACGTGGACCTGGACCACATGGATTTCTACGACAACCAGGACGCCATAGACCTTTCCTTCATCCGGTTCATGAACTCCACGCCCTTCTACGGCATGAACGTGGTCTGCGGCGACGACGACGGCGTACAGCGACTCCTCCCGTTGATCAAGCGGCCCTACCTGACCTATGGACTGGGCAAGCACAACAAACTTCGCGGCGAGATCGTCAGCTCCCACCTGCGCTCCCTGTTCAAGGTCCATTACGAGGGCGAGGAATGGGGCGAAGTGACCGTGGCCCAGCCCGGCACGCACAACGTGCTCAACGCCCTGGCCTGCATCGGCGTGGCCCTGGAGGCGGGACTGGAAAAGAAGGACATCATCGGCGGGCTGGCCAACTTCGGCGGCGTGGGTCGGCGATTCGAACGCAAGGGCGAACGGCACGGCGTTATCGTGGTCGACGACTACGGTCACCATCCTGCGGAAATCGTCGCCAACCTCAAGACTGCCAAGGAATGTTTCCCGGACCGGCGGCTGGTGGTGGCTTTCCAGCCCCATCGTTTCTCCCGGACCCAGGCCCTGTTCGGCGATTTCTGCAAAGCCTTCACCGAAGCGGACCTGCTCCTGCTCACGGAGATATATCCCGCGTCGGAATCACCGATACCGGGTGTTTCAGGCCTTTCCCTGGCACAGGGGATCAAACAGGTCTCGGATACAAAGGTGCAGTTCTTCCCGGATTTCGAAGCCATGGAAAAACGGCTCAAGGATATTTTGAAACCGGGCGACCTGTTCATGACACAGGGGGCCGGTTCCATCTGGCACGTGGGCGAACACTGGCTCGACCAACCGGAGGAGCCGGAAACCGACAACAGCGAAAACGGAGAATAGGAGAAGTCATGCCCCTTGAACTGATCGTCAACCCCTCGCTCGCGGAGCGTACCACCCTGCGCCTGGGCGGCACTGCCGCCGTGGAGGTGGTCGTGCGCGACAGACGGGACCTCGACGATCTTTCCGAGTTCCTCCTCAAGGAGTCCCTGCGCCCCTTTGTCATCGGCGAAGGAAGCAATCTGCTCGCGAACGACGGCCACCTCGACCTGGCCTTGATCCGTGTGGAACCTCAGTCGGGTCCCGAGCGCGTGGAAAAGAGGGATGGTAAACTCATCACCCGCTGCGGCGCAGGCCAGCGTCTTCCCGGCCTGCTCGGATGGGCTCAGATGGCCGGATTGAGCGGCCTGGAAGGGCTGACCGGCATCCCCGGCTCCGTGGGCGGAGCCGTGGCCATGAACGCCGGTTCCTACGGCACCGAATTCGGCGACCTGATTTCCCGCATCCGCGTATGGACACCCGGACAGGGACTGGTCTGGCTGGAACGGTCCGAGTGCTCTTTTGGCTACCGCCACTTCTCCATCCCCCAGTCCACGGGAAAATGCCTGGTCTGGCAGGTGGAATTGGCTCTGGGTGAATCCGACCCCAAGCTCGTCCGCTCCGCCATGCAGGACGTCTACGAGAAAAAGAAGGCCACCCAGCCGGTGACGGCCAGAAGTGCGGGCTGCGTATTCAAAAACCCCGAGAACACCAGTGCGGGAATGCTGCTCGACAAAGCCGGGATGAAAGGCGTGCGCCTTGGCGGTATGGCTTTCTCCAGTATCCATGCAAACTTCCTGGTCAACTGGAACAACGGCATCAGCGCCGACGCTCTGGAATTGATCGAGATGGGGCAGACACGGGTCAAAGAACAATTCGGCATAAACCTCGAAATGGAGGTCATCATATTATGAGCACCCTGACCATGGGTAAACAAAGTCGTCTGAATCTCGGCGGCAAGCGCACCGCACGCGGTAACTCGCACAAACGCAAGGCCCCTGCCAGGACCCTGCAAAGCCGGAGTGTCTCCGTCGGCAAGCTGGTCAATGTCGGCCAGTTCTTCATGCGACTCGTCATGACCATGCTGGTCCTGTCACTGATCTCCGTGCTCGGCGTGGGGCTGCTCTTCGGCTACCGCTACATCACGACACATCCGTATTTCGAGCTCAAGGAGATCAACGTCACCGGAACCGACCGGCTGACCAACGGTGACATCCTGAACTGCGCTGACGTGGCGCTCGGACTGAACTGCCTGAGCATGAACGTGGGCGAGGTGGAGAACCGCCTCTCCGCCAATCCCTGGATCGAATCCGTGATCGTGCGCAGGGAAATCCCCGACCGACTGCACATCGACGTGAAGGAGAAAGTCCCGGCCTTCTGGATTCGCCAGGGGGACGGCCTGTACTTCGCCGATGCCCACGGCAAGGTGATCGCGCCCATGCACCCCGGCGAAATGGCTTCACTGCCTGTCCTGAGTGTGGCCGAGAGCCTGGACGACGGCCCCGAGGTCCTGAACGGCATCCTCCGAAAGATGGCCGACCACCAGACGCCCTTCACCCAGGCCCAGACCGCCTGGATCAAGCTGACCAGCGCCCACGAGCTGGAAATCTACCTGGACAGCCACGCAGGCGGCCAGGGTTTGACCGTCAAGCTCTCCATGGACCGATGGGAAGTCCAGCTCGAGCGGCTCAAGGTGGTCTGGAGAGACCTTCTGCGCAGAAACGAATTCAAGGATGCCGCCATCATCGCGGCCAGCGGCGACAAGATATGGATACAAAAGCGTCCGGCTCCGGCAAAGAGCTGATCGCCAAAAGATATTACTACAGGGAACAACAGAGGAGTAATCATGGCTAAAAACGATCTCATAGTGGGCCTCGACGTAGGAACCACCAAAATATGCACCGTGGTGGGCGAGGCCTCCGAGACCGGAGTCGACATCATCGGTATTGGTACGGCCCCCAGCACCGGGCTTCGGCGCGGGGTGGTCGTCAACATCGAAAAAACCGTCCAGTGCATCAAGAAATCACTGGAGGACGCCGAGTTAATGGCGGGCTGTGACATCCGCACCGTGTACGCGGGCATCGCGGGCAGTCACATCCAGGGCTTCAACTCCCATGGCGTGATCGCGGTCAAGGGCGGCGAAGTCACCCAGCGCGATGTGGACCGGGTCATCGAAGCAGCCAAGGCCATCGCCATCCCCATGGATCGCGAAGTGCTGCATACACTGCCACAGGAATTCATAGTGGACGACCAACGCGGCATAGCCGACCCCCTGGGCATGGCCGGAGTGCGCCTGGAGGTGAAGGTCCATATCGTTACCGGCGCGGTAACCTCGGCCCAGAACATCATCCGCTCCTGCAACCGTTCCGGCCTCGACGTGTCCAACATCGTCCTGGAATCGCTGGCCTCCAGCAAGGCCGTGCTCTCGGCCGAGGAACGCGAGATCGGCGTGGCCCTGGTGGACATCGGCGGCGGCACCACGGATATCGCGGTCTTTTCCAAGGACTCCATCAAGCACACCAGCGTGTTGGCGCTCGGCGGTCACAACCTGACCAACGACATCGCCTACGGGCTGCGCACCCCCATGATGTCCGCGGAAAAGATCAAGATGGACTATGGCTGCGCCATGGCTGATCTGGTCACGAACGAGGAAATCATCGAAGTGCCCAGCGTGGGCGGCCGCGAATCCCGCAAGATGAGCAAACGCGTGCTGGCCGAAATCTGCGAACCGCGTTGCGAGGAAATCCTCGCCCTGGTGGACCAGGAGCTGATCAAATCCGGCTTCAAGAACCTGATCGCCGCTGGCGTGGTCCTGACCGGCGGCACAGTGCTGATCGACGGCATGCAGGAACTGGCCGAACAGATATTCGACCTGCCCGTGCGCATCGGTATTCCGTCCGAAGGCATCGGCGGCCTGGCCGCTGAAGTGAAAAGCCCTCAATACGCAACCGCAGTAGGCCTGCTGCTCCACGGAGCAGATGAGGAAGGCCTGCACAACAGGGTCCGGCCCTTCAAGATCCGAGACGACTCAGGCTTTGACCGCATCGTTTCGCGCATGAAGAAATGGTTTACGGACATCGCCTAAAATTGGGAATGATTTTATGAAGATACAGGGAAACTTCAAACAGGGAATATTCTGAGGAGGAAGACACATGGAATATTTTGAAATCGAACACGAAAGCAACGCCAAGATCAAGGTCGTGGGTTGCGGCGGTGGCGGCGGAAACGCAGTCAACAACATGATCCTATCCGCACTCAAGGGCGTGAAGTTCATCGTTGCCAACACGGATTGCCAGGACATCCACAAATCTCTGGCGGAACACAAAATCCAGATCGGCGAAAAACTGACCAAGGGCCTGGGCGCCGGCGCCAACCCGGAAATCGGCCGCTCGGCCGCCCTTGAATCCGTGGACCAGATCCGCGAGGCCCTGGACGGCGCAGACATGGTCTTCATCACCGCAGGCATGGGCGGCGGAACCGGCACCGGCTCCGCACCCGTGGTGGCCCAGGTGGCCAAGGAACTCGGTGCGCTTACCGTGGGTGTGGTCACCAAGCCCTTCTACTTCGAGGGCAAACGCCGCCTGGAACAGGCCGACGAGGGCACACGGGCCCTGGCCGATGTCGTTGATTCGATCATCACCATCCCCAACGACCGCCTGCTGCAACTGGCCGCCAAGAAAGCGTCCTTCTCCGACATGCTCAAAAAGGCCGACGAAGTACTCTACTACGCGGTCAAGGGCATTGCCGACCTGATCACCGTACACGGCCTGATCAACCTGGACTTTGCCGACGTCAAGGCGGCCATGTCCAACTCCGGCATGGCGCTGATGGGAACCGGCATCGCCTCCGGCGAATCCCGCGCCAAGGAAGCGGCCATGAAAGCCATCACCAGCCCGCTGCTCGAAGACGTCTCCATCGAAGGCGCCAAGGGCGTGCTCATCAACATCACCTGCGGCCCGGACATGCTCATTGACGAGGTCTCCGAAGCCGCCGATATCATCTACAAGGAAGCCCACGAAGACGCCGAGATCTTCTTCGGCACGGTCTTCGATCCTGACGCGGGCGACGAGATGCGCATCACGGTCATCGCCACCGGCATCGAAACCGCCATGGAAGAACCGGAACCGGTCATAAGCAAGGCGGAACAGCAGAAACTCCTGCTGCTCGGCAAGCCTCGCGGCATGGCACAGACCGTGGCCCAGCCCAGACGTTCCGGGCACCAGAAAGTCATCAATACCGACCGCAACATTCCAGCCTACCTGCGTAAGGCAGGGGGGGAACTGGACACCACGGAACTGCCGTCACGGCAGATGAGCCAGCGCGCCGTGGCCGGTCCCGGCGAGGAGGAATTCATCTTCGAGGAAGACAACCTGGATGTCCCGGCCTTCATTCGCAAGAATGTCGACTAGGATGATTATGTCGCGTGTTTGAGGGGGTGCCGTCATAGGATCACGTACCCTGTATCATGGCGTGTCGGAGCCTGTAGCTCCCGACCTCGGAGGACGGCTGCCTGTTGCGCTGACCGTTCCCGGAGGCGACAAGGCCGCCATATCCGCTCTCGGATGGCAAGCCGTATTTCGGACGCTGACCGAGGAACCCGGCCTGGCCGTAGAACGTGTCTTCCCGGACAAGCTGGGACTGACCGACGGAGCCGAACCAAGAACACGCGAATCAAACAGCCCACTATCCTCATTCCCTGTAATAGCCTGGAGCATTACGTTCGAGGAGGACTTCCTCAGCCTTCCTCGAACGCTCCGGGCGGCGGGCGTTCCGCCTCTTGCGGCGGAACGCCCTTCTCTCCCGCTGGTCATTGCGGGAGGCCCGATCGCGTTTCTCAACCCGGCCCCCATAGCCCCATTTGTGGACTGCTTCTGGGTGGGCGAGGCCGAAGACCGCTTCATCAATTTCTTCGACAGCCTGAAACGACTGGTCTTTGACGGCCGGGACAAGGAAGTCATTCTTGATACGGTGAAGGATATGCCGGGCGTATATGTGCCGGGCAGATCCAAAACCCCGGTCAAACGCATTTCCACGGGCGAAACAGGTCCCCTGCTCGACCCGGCATTCTCCTGCTTCATTTCCGGGCACGCCGCCTTCCGCGACACCATGTTGCTTGAAGTGAACCGGGGATGTCCCTACGGCTGCCGCTTCTGCGCCGCAGGATACATATACCGCCCTCCCCGCCTGGCCGAAATAGACGAGCTCAAACGAATCGTGGAACTGACCGACCCGCACAAAGTCGGACTGGTGGGCACGGCCCTGACGGATTGGCCCGACCTGCTCGCGTTCCTGAAGTGGCTGAACGGGAAAAAGAAAAAATTTTCGCTCTCCTCCATGCGCGCCGACGGCATCACCGAGGAATTGCTGATGTACCTGCGCGAATGCGGCATCCGCACCATAACCCTGGCCCTGGAAGGGGCTTCGGAGCGGCTCCGGCGCATGATGAGCAAGAAGCTCGACCCCAAGGACTTCCTGAACGCAGTCCGGCTCTGCGCACGCTACGGCGTAAACCACCTCAAGCTCTATATGATAATCGGCTGGCCCGGTGAAACCGACGAAGATTACGAGGAGTTCGCCCTTTTTCTCGAAGAGATCGTGCGCATCCGAAGCGAGGAACCGGGCGGCAGGAAAAAGCAGTTCATGCGCATCACCATCGGGATCAGCTCCCTGGTGCCCAAGCCCTTCACCCCGTTTCAATGGTCCCCCATGATGGGCGAAAAGGCGCTGGAAGCCCGCATGAAGCAACTCGTCAAGATGGCCAAGCCTTTCAAGGGCGTCACCTTGCAGCACGACAACCCGTTCCAGGCCCGCCTCCAGGGTCTGCTCGCAAGGGGCGGCGAGGATCTGGCCGAATTCATCCTCCTGGCCGCAGACCAGGGGGGCTGGAAAAAAGCGCTCAAACTCTGGAATGGCAACCCTGCCGACATCCTGGACCGGGAACGCGGCCATGACGAAGCCTTTCCATGGGAAGTCGTGGACATCGGTGTAAAGCGCGAATTTCTCTGGAAGGAATGGGAAAAGGCCAAGGAAGCCAAAGTTTCACCCGGCTGCCCATCCATTGACTGCAAAACATGCCGGATGTGCGGCATGGAAACCATGCTGGATAAATAGTAGGGCAACGGGAGACAATCATGCGCCAGCGGATAGCGATATGGAGTTGCGTTCTTGTCATCCTCCTTGCATCCGTATCTTTTGCAGCCGGACCGATCGTCATCTTCGGCAATGATTGCAAACCGCCCAAGGCCTGGATTGATGGACATACGCCCAAAGGCATCCTCGTCGACATTCTGCGCGAAATCGAAAAACGAACCGACCTTGTCTTCGACATCCAGCTCATGCCCTGGAAGCGATCCTACATGCAGGCCCTTGAATGCAAGGGGGGTATCATCGGACTCTCGATGAACACGGAACGGCTGGATATCTTCGATTATTCCAGCGTACTCTGCTACGACGAATTGCGACTAGTGGTTCTCAAGGGCAGGGAATTCCAGTACAATACCATGGAAGACGTCAAGGGAAAAACCCTGGGCTACACCCGAGGCGCCTCCTACGGCGACGAATTCGACCTGGCCAAAAAGACCATATTCATCGCCAGCGAAGACGTCGATCCGGTATGCCGCCTCCGCATGGTGCTGGCAGGGCGCATCGACGCCGCCCTCATAGGACCGGGTGAGGCTTCCGTCAGATATATCATTGAAAATAACGACATCCTCAAACGCCAAAAGGATAAGCTCGTCATCCTGCCCACCCCATTCACAAGCGATCCCAACTACATAGGCTTCCACAAGGACATGTGTGCAGGCGATGACCTGAAAAAGATCAATCATGCCCTCAGGAGCATGTGGGCGGACGGCGCCATTCAGGCTATCATAGACAGCTACTGACGGCGTCTCCCAATTCCCGTGCCTCAGCCTCGAAAAGGAGAAAACCCCGATCCAGACGGACCGGGGTTTTCTGTATGAGTCGTATGGTCAGGGCCTACCAGGCGAAGAGCGGAAATTCGCGGGCAAATTCCTCTACTTCGTCGGCGATCTCCTGAAGGACCTTGTCGTCGTTCATGTTGTCGAGAGCCGCTACAATGGCCTCGGAAACCACGATCATGTCTTCCTCGATCATGCCACGGGTGGTCAGGGCAGGGGTGCCCAGGCGCACGCCGGAGGTCTGGAACGGGGATTTGGTCTCGAACGGGATGGTGTTCTTGTTGACGGTGATGCCAGCCTTGTCCAAGGCGATCTGGGCATCCTTGCCTGTGTAGTCCTTGCCGGACAGGTCGAGCAACATCATGTGGTTGTCCGTTCCCCCGGAAACCAGGGAGTAGCCCGACTCGGTCAGGGAGGTTGCGAGCTGCTTGGCGTTGCGGACCACCTGCTGCTGATACTCGATGAAGCCGGGGGACAGGGCCTCGCCAAAGGCCACTGCCTTGGCGGCAATGACGTGCATCAGCGGACCGCCCTGAATGCCGGGGAAGATGTTGGAGTTGAGTTCCTGCTCCAGATCTTCACTGCTCAGGATCATGCCGCCGCGGGGACCGCGCAGGGTCTTGTGGGTCGTGGTGGTGGTGTAGTGGGCGTGTTCGATGCAGGACGGATGTTCGCCGGCAGCGATCAATCCGGCGATGTGGGCCATGTCCACCATCAACTTGGCGCCCACCTCGTCGGCAATGGCCCGGAACCGGGCAAAGTCGATGATGCGCGGATAGGCGGAGGCACCGGCGATGATCATGGCAGGCTTGTGCTCTTTGGCCAAGGCCTCGACCTGATCGTAATCAATGGTCTGGGTCTCCTTGGAGACGCCGTAATGCACCATGTTGAAGAGCTTGCCCGAAAAGTTGACCGGAGATCCGTGGGTCAGATGGCCGCCGTGGGACAGGTCCATGCCGAGGACGGTGTCGCCGGGCTGGCAGGCCGCGAAATACACGGCCATGTTGGCCTGGGAGCCGGAATGCGGCTGAACGTTGGCGTAGGTGGCCCCGAACAGTTCCTTGGCGCGTTCGCGAGCCAGGTCTTCGACCTCGTCCACGAATTCGCAACCGCCATACCAACGTTTGCCGGGATAGCCCTCAGCGTACTTATGGGTCATGACCGAGCCCTGCGCCTGGCGCACGGCAACGGAAACGAAATTTTCGCTGGCAATGAGTTCCAGCTTGGAGACCTGACGGTCGACCTCATCGGCAATGGCGGCGGCAACCGCCGGATCCTGGATAAACAGTTCTTCCATGGTTTGATCCTCTGGTTGAATGTGGATACGAATGGCTTCCCATCCCGAACATGCGTTCGACCGGTCATGGCGATCCGTCCTGAAGGCCAACTTTTTCATCGGTCCAGGGCAGACGCTGCAGTCGCCACAGGCGGGATGGAGATCCGTCCTTATATCAAAAAAGGGAGGCCGTTCAGCCTCCCTTGTCGGCTATCCAGTGAACCTTTTGAACAGAACGCAGGCGTTGGTGCCGCCGAAGCCGAACGAGTTCGACAGGGCGTATTCGACCTGCTTCTCACGCGGACCGTCGGCGCACACGTCGAGATCACATTCAGGGTCCGGGGTATCCCGGTTGATGGTGCCGGGAATGACACCTTCGGCAAGGGTCTTGACGGCAAAGACCGCTTCCACCCCGCCGGCTGCGCCGAGCAGGTGCCCGATCTGGGACTTGTTGGCGCAGATATTGATATTATAGGCATGGTCGCCAAAGACCTTCTTGATGGCCCGCGTCTCGCACAGGTCATTGAGATAGGTGGAGGTGCCGTGAGCATTGATGTGGTCGATCACGGTCGGATCGATCTTGGCCTCACGGATGGCGGCGGCCATGGCATACGCCATGCCGGAACCGTCCTCGGGCGGCGCAGTCATGTGGTAGGCGTCACCGGATGCGCCATACCCGACCACCTCGGCCAGGATGTTGGCGCCGCGCGCCTTGGCGTGCTCCAGGGATTCCAGAAGCAACAGGCCGCAACCCTCACCCATGATGAAACCGGTCCGGTCCTTGTCGAACGGACGGGAGGCAAGCTCGGGCTCGTCGTTTCGCACGGACAATGCCTTCATGGCATTGAAACCGGCCACGGCCAGCGGAGTGATGGTGGATTCGGCCCCACCGCAAATCATGGCATTGACGCGGCCCATGGCGATGTCCGTATAGGCCGTTCCCACGCCATGGGTGCCGGAAGCGCATGCCGTGGTGGTGCAAATGTTTGGGCCCATGGCCCCGGTGGCGATGGACACCTGACCGGCGGCCATGTTGGCGATGAGCACGGGAATGAAGAAAGGCGAAATCTTGCTCGGGCCCCGCTTCAGGAGTTTTTCATGGCAGTCCTCAATGGTCTCAAGGCCGCCCAGCCCCACACCGATGATGGTGCCGACCCGATCCCGTTCGGATTCGGGAATGGTCCAACCGGCTGTTTCAAAGAGCATCTTGGAAGCGACCACCGCATACTGGGTGAACATTTCCATGCGGCGCGCTTCTTTCTTGCCGATGTATACGTCGGGGTCAAAGCCCTTGACCTCGCCCGCAATTTTAGTGGCAAAGTCCGTGGTGTCGAACTTGGTAATCTTGCCGATGCCGGACTTACCGGCCAGGAGGTTCTGCCAGCTGGACTCGGCGTCATTGCCCAAAGGCGTGACGGCGGCAACACTGGTAACAACTACCCTGTTCATAATACCTGCCCGTAGTGTCTACGTTGATGTAATGAAAGGAGCGCCTTACACCGCTATGGGTGCGTAAGACGCTCACAATATATACTTTTCTTAGAAAAGCGAACTAGACTGCCTTCTCGATGTGCGAGATGGCATCACTGACCTTGAGGATCTTCTGAGCCTGTTCATCATCGATTTCCAGGTCGAATTCCTCTTCCATGGCCATGATCAGTTCGGTCAGGTCCAGGGAATCTGCACCCAGATCTTCAACAAAGGCTGCGCTTTCAACGACTTCGTCTTCGGACACACCCAACTGCTCAACAATGATCGCTTTCACTTTTGCTGCTACGTCGGACATACTTTTCCTCCACTACCAGTGAGTTTTTTTGCTTAATTACATGTACATGCCGCCATTGACTCCCAGCACCTGGCCGGTGATGTACCCGGCTCCGGGTCCAGCCAGGAAAGAGACGGCGGCTGCGATATCCTCGGACTGCCCGAGGGATTTTAACGGAATTTGTGCCAACATGGCCTCGACTACCTTTTCCGGCAGTGCGGCAGTCATGTCGGTCTCGATAAAACCGGGTGCCACGGCATTGACCGTGATCCCGCGCCCGGCCAGTTCACGGGCTGCGGACTTGGTCAGGCCTATAAGCCCTGCCTTGGCCGCGCAATAATTGGTCTGACCGGCATTGCCCATCTGGCCCACAATGGACGTGATGTTGATGACCCGGCCCTGACGCTGCTTGCCCATGATCTTGGACGCTTCCTTGAGAAAAGCAAAACAGCCGGTAAGGTTGATATGGATGACCTTGTCCCAATCCTCGTCCTTCATGCGCATCATCAGCCCGTCGCGGGTGATGCCGGCATTGTTGACGAGCACATCGAGGGACACCTTTCCTTTGATCTCGTCATTGAAGAAGGCAGCAACAGCGTCACGGTCACCCGAGTCGAGCTTGAAAGCCCTTGCCTTACCACCGGCTGCTTCAATATCCGCAACCACTTCTTCCGCAGATTCCGGACGACTCACATAGGTCAGATACACCTCGAAGCCATCGGCGGCCAGTCTTTGGGCAACAGTACGTCCGATGCCTCGGGAACCACCCGTTACCAACGCGACTTTGGAAAGATCGCTCATCTAATAACCTCGTGCTAGTGTCTTTGGTCTGGACCCAATATACCAAATGGTCCCGAACTGCAAATTGATGCTCAAATTGTCACCTGAATGTGTATCCCCATTTAACAGCAAAAAGCAAACAAACGGCTGTTTGAAAACCTAGAACTGCACGAGAGCGGCTCCCCAGGTGAAACCGCCGCCAAAAGTGGGAATAAGTACCAGATCGCCCGGCTTGATAAAGCCGGTCTGCACGGCTTCGGCCAGGGCCACGGGCACAGCGGCCGCAGAGGTATTGCCGTATTTGTGGACGTTGACGAACACCCGCTCTTCGGGGATGTTGAACCTGCGTCCCACGGCGTCGATGATGCGATAATTGGCCTGATGCGGAAGGAGCACGTCCACGTCGGACTTCTGCAGCCCGTTGCGCTCAAGAACGGCCTCGCACATATCGGTCATGTTCCGCACGGCGTGCTTGAAGACCTCGCGGCCCTGAAATTCGACGAAAAATTCGGGTCCGACCGCTTCTCCCAGTTTGTAGGAATAGGCCGAGCCGCCGCCATTGACGGTGAGCAGATCCCCCAGGGACCCGTCGGCGGCCAACATGACGTCCAGTACGCGCGGAGTATCGGCGGCTTCGCCCGCAGTCATGACCACGGCGCCGGAGGCATCGCCGAACAGGACGCAGGTGGCCCTGTCCTCCCAGTTGGTCCGGCGGGAGACGATCTCACTGGCAACCACCAAGACCTTGCTGTCAGGCTCCAGGCAGAGGTAGCCGCGGCCGGTCTGCAAAGCATAGAGGAAGCCGGAACAGGCTGCCTGTACGTCGAGACACATCTGCCCCTTGATGCCGAACTTCTCCTGCAACCGGCAGGCAGAGGACGGAATCATGGAATCCGGCGTAAAGGTGGCGCAAATGATGTGGGTCAACTCGGCAGGGTCCATGCCCGCCTCGGCCAAGGCCTGCTTGGAGGACTCAAGTGCCATATCCGACGTGGCCTGATCCTCGGCGGCAATATGCCGCTCCTTGATGCCGGTGCGGGTCGTTATCCACTCGTCGGTGGTATCGACGATTTTTTCGAGATCAGCGTTGGTCAGCACCTTTTCAGGAGCATACATGCCAAAGCCGCGAAGGGTGAAGTTCATCATGGAAAGAGTGTGTATGCCAATGGGCAGATGCGGTCAAGTTGGGAAAAGTTTTTCACGAACCGCTTTTTCGGACGTGCTTACGCCGCGTCCCGATCGGGCTTTCCGGCCAAACCCTTGTGGGCGGCCAGACCTTCGGCCAGATGTTCGTGAGCATTGTTGCGAACACTGGTCGCGGCCATGCGAATGCAATTGACGATGGCCAGTTCATTGGACTTGCCATGGGCCACGATGACGATGTCATGCAAGCCCAGCAGGGGCGCTCCGCCGTATTCGGCGTAGTCCACGATCTTCTTGAATCGCTTGAAGGCGCCAAGTGAAAGCAGCGTGCCCAGCTTGGAAAGCCAACTGGACTTCAGCTCGTCCCTGAGGATGTGGCTCAAGGAACGCGCCAAACCCTCGGAAAGTTTCAGGGCCACGTTACCCACGAACCCGTCACAGACCACGACATCCACCTCTCCGGTGAAGATATCGCGCCCCTCGACGTTGCCGATGAACCGCATCTGAGACTTCTTGAACAGGTCAAAGGCCTCACGTACCGCAGCGTTGCCTTTGCCCTCTTCCTCGCCGATGGACAAGATGCCCACGGAAGGATCCTTTATGCCAAGGACATACCGGGCGAACACGTCGGCCATGAGACCAAACTGCAAGAGATGCTGGGGCTTGGAGTCCACGTTGGCACCCACGTCGATGAGCACCATCGGGTTCTTCTCCGTGGGCAGAATGCCGGCCAGGGCCGGACGCTGCACACCGGGAATACGACCCAGGATGAACATACCGCAAGCCACGGTAGCTCCGGAGTTGCCTGCCGAAACCACGCCATGGGCATCGCCCTGTTTGACCAGGCGGCAAGCCACCTGGATGGACGAATCCTTCTTGCGCCGAAGTGCGTCTGCGGGCTTGTCGTCCATCTCGACGACCTGGGAGGCATGGACAATGGAAATGTCCAGCCCCTGGGTGTCGAGACCGTCAAGCACGCCATTGATAGCGGACTCATCGCCGACAAGCGTGACAGCAATGCCTTCACGCGCGGCCAGAACCGCAGCAGGCACGACTATGCGGGGGCCGAAATCGCCCCCCATGGCATCCACGGCAATGCGTGGAACCAGGACGGATTCAGCGCTAGGCATCGTCGCCGCTGACTACCTGACGACCCTTGTAGGATCCACAGACGGCGCAGACGCGATGGGGAAGATTCGGCTCACCGCACTCGCAGTAAACAACGTTTGGAGCGACGATACCGTCGTGGGAGCGGCGCATGCCCTTACGGGACCGGGAAGTTCTTTTTTTAGGGACAGCCATGATGTATACCTCTTAATATGATTTATTCTCGTCGACCTGCCCTGGGTCATGAAGACGTCCGGGCAAGGGGCGTTACTTTATCTTCAAGTTGCGGAAAACCGCAAGCCTTTCGTCGCCCTCTTCCTGCTTGCATTCGCATTTGCCGGAATTGAGATCCACTCCGCATCCCGGGCAAATACCCTTGCAGTCTTCGGAGCACAAAGGCTTGAAGGGCAGAGCCAGGGCGAATTCCTCCCAGAGGATCGCGCCCATGTCCAGTTGCAACTGGCCGTTTTCCAAACGAACGCGAGGTTCGCCGTCATACTCGCCATCAGGAAGCATCTCAAAGGCATCGAACTCGACATCGATATCCAGCTCGAACGTTCCGGTGCAGCGGTCGCAAGCCATGTTCACGGAGCCGTTGAGCTTGCCGCGAACGAGAGCGCCGTTGTCCGACTGGGGCATGACGGTGTACTCGGCCACCAGGTCCCTGCCCGGACGAATGCCCAGCTTGAACTCACGCCACCCTTCACGCCAGAAGGCCTGATCGTCAAAAGTAAAGCTTCTGCCCTCGGCGGCAATATCGCTGATCGGTAACCAAAGTTCAAACATAGTATTCTCCGCCTTGAGTGCCGACCATATGGCCGGGCAACCGGTGCTTCCTATATGGTAACAAATTATCCTGTCAAGAAAAAAAACCCTTGCCATTTGCTGGAAGGCTCGGTAAGGATTCTCTCCCGCTGCCTGGAGAAGCTACCAACCTTCAGCGGCAAGTTACGATTATAAACAAACTATTTCATCAGCATACATTAGGAGGTCGCAATGTCCCAGGTTTGCGATATTTGCGGAAAGGGTCCCCAGAGCGGCAACAATGTCAGCCACTCCCACATCAAGACCAAGCGTCGTTTCATGCCTAACCTGCAGAAGGTCCGCCACCAGCTTGAGTCCGGCCAGGTCGTCACTATCAAGGCTTGCACGCGCTGCATCCGCAGCGGCGCCATAATCAAGCCCGTGGTTTCCAAGAAGCCCGAAGCCTAAGCTGATACATTTTGCTTTTTTAGCATTGCTGCCGCCGATTGTTTCGGCGGCAGCTTTTTTGCGCCCTGTGTACCCTGCGCGGACACAGCATAGCGACAAATCAACCCCGCCGCCAGGAGGAAATCAACCCTCAGCGTCGTGAACCTCCTGCTGACAACCCGAACCTTCCACCATCCCCGTCAGCCTCCCCTCTTTGCTCGATAAAAATGTGATGCCGGCTGCAACCTCATGTGCAGAAGAGTGCCCGGCCAGAGTGCACATATTTGCATGGTTGCACATCCCCCTCTTTCCCTTAAGTTTACAACAGCCTGTATCTATTGATTATTTAAATTGGCACGCTCTATGCTACGAGTATGCAAACACGAGAGGAGAGAGCATGAATTTTCTTACCGCATTCAGTAATTGGTGTCCCGGAGCAGGGTTCTGGCAGGCTGGCGGCCATCCGGGCTGGTCGAGTTGGATGCCCTTTCATTTCGGCGGCATCTTTCAGCTCCTCATCATCGGATTGATCATATACTTCACGGTTCGCCTGCTCCGCAAACCCGCCACAGATACAGGGACAGGCACGCCTGAGGAAATCCTCAAACGCCGCTTTGCCGCCGGTGAAATCGATGAGCAGACCTATCGGGCCATGAAAGACGAGATCCACAAACGGTAGTGGACATATACACCTCCCCTTGAAAAAGCCCCCGTCGGAATGTCCGGCGGGAGCTTTGACAAAGACGGGAGCTGCGGGAAAACACAGCGTCCTCATCATTTCTAATCGGTCATCAGTTCCGGCTTGACGTATTCGGTGATGTCGCTGCCGAAATGCACATATATGTCCGACTCGCCCTGCACCGGAATCCAGTATCCGTCGAGAAACCGGCCCGACCGATTGTCCATGGCGGTCTTCCTGACCGCTGATCCGGTCTTGAGCGCCTTGTTGGCCTGGCATCCCGGACACACCTTGTCCCTCGGGTAGAGGGAATGGCACTGGATCCCGGCAGCAATGCCCAAGCCATCGGCACAGGCATTCACGGCCAACACCTCGCGGCTGGCGTGAATGAGCATCACGGGCGCAGGGTAAAGACCCCACATCTTTCCAAAGGCTTCCAAAACGGATTCACTAACTTGTTGCATGGCTATACCTCCATGGGCGGTTACAGGGTTTCGCCGGAGATACCGGCTCTCATATTAAATGAACATTCAATTAACATTGTTTGCAAAAAAAAACCGCAACTAGAGTCTGATGGCATCCCAGGCAAGCTGGAAAGCGGTCTCAATGGTGGCTTCTTCAATAGCTACGGAATGGCAGCTACCCGGATTGGCCAGGGTAAGGATCGGATAGTAGAAGAACAAGATGTGCATATGAAAATGGACATCCTTGAGAATCTTCTCGTCCACGCCCCGGCGGACCAAGCTGATGAGCGGTGCGAAAAAGGCCTGCAGGTCTTCAAGCCTGAGGTGCTTGACGTAGGGGGACTTTGCAAACTGCTCGGTGTAGAGGAAATCCCCCCGGTTCCGGGACACGTACTCAAAGGTCCTGCGCCAGATGTCGTACAGGGCCGCCCGCACCGGCAGACCTGTGTCCACCCCCCTGAAGACGCCGTCCGACATGCGGGACATGAGTGCCATATAGGTCGAGATGATCAGGTCGTCCTTGTTCTCGAAATAGGTGTACAGGGTAGCTGGCGAGACCTGGGCGGCTCCGGCGATCTTGGACACGGACGCTGCCACGAAACCCGTCTTGTTGACCACCGACACCGTGGCACGCAAAAGTGCTTCCCGCTTGCTGTCGTCTTTGATGCGCATAAGCTCTATGATAAATGATCATTCAGTTAAAGCAACTCTTTTTTTACGTGCAAGGCCGCCGGAAGAGTGGCATCCCTACCAGCCGAAACCCAAACAAAAAGGGCGACTCCTGCGAAGCCGCCCTTTCAGAAAATGATGTGCCGATGACTACAGCGCCACGGCCCGACGTATCCGCGCAAGGGTCTGTTCCTTGCCGAGCACCATCATGGTCTCGAACAGGCCGGGAGACTGGGTCTTGCCCATGATGGCCACGCGAATGGGCTGGGCAACGGCCTTGAACTTGATGTCCTTGTCCTCAAGGAACTGACGGTGCACCTCTTCCAGCGTCTCTTCACTGAACGTTTCAAGCGCCTCGATGCGGGCCGCGATCTCTTCGAGGAGCGGCCTGGTCTCCTCGGTCAGGAATTTCTTCACCGCAGCCTCGTCATAGGCCAGGAAAGAAGCGTCCGTGATGAACGGACGGGACTGTTCCAGCATGTCGAGGATGGACTTGGCGCGGGGCTGCAGGAGCGGTGCGATCCTGGCGAAATCGGCCCTGGAAACATTGGCCGCTTCTTCCTCGCCCACTTCCCGGGCCAGGAAATCGCAAAGCATCCCTGCCAGCCGGTCAGGGTCGCCCTTCTGCATGTACTGACCGTTGACCCACTCGAACTTGGTCAGGTCGAAGACCGACGGGGAATTGCCCAGGTTGTCCGTGGAAAAAAGTTTCACCATCTCGTCCATGGTGAACAATTCCTGGTCGCCGTGGGACCAGCCCAGCCGGGCCAGATAATTGGTCACGGCCTCCGGCAGGTAGCCCATCTTCTCGTATTCCATGACCGACAGCGCGCCGTGGCGTTTGGAAAGCTTCTTCTTGTCCGGGCCGAGGATCATGGGCACATGGCCGAACTCGGGCACGTCCCACCCCATGGCGCGGTAGATGAGGATCTGGCGCGGGGTGTTGTTGACGTGGTCGTCGCCGCGCAGGACATGGTTGACGCCCATGTCGTGGTCGTCCACCACCACGGCCAGGTTGTAGGTGGGCGAACCGTCCGTGCGCCGGAGGATCATGTCGTCCATCTCCGTGTTCTCCACGCTGATGAAGCCCTTGACCATATCCTTGTATCCGGTGGCGCCCTCCTGAGGGGCCTTGAGCCTGACCACGCCCGAGGTCAGCCCCTTGTCGCGGCAGGTGCCGTCGTACTTGGGCTTGCGGCCTTCCTTCATGGCCTTCTCGCGCATGGCGTCCACGTCTTCCTTGGAACACCGGCAGTAATAGGCATGGCCGGACTCGATGAGCTGGTCAATGACCTCATTATGCCGGTCGGCGCGGGCGGACTGGTACACGATCTCGCCGTCATGCTCCAGACCGAGCCAGCGCATGGAATCGATGATGGCCTGTGTGGCCTCCGGGGTGGAACGTTCCAGGTCCGTATCCTCGATGCGCAGACGGAATTCGCCGCCAGCAGCCCGGGCCAGCAGCCAGGAAAACAGTGCGGTGCGCGCACCGCCGATATGCAGGTACCCGGTCGGGCTGGGAGCAAAACGGGAAACTATCTTGGTCATGATGGAATGCCTCCGGCGTCCAGGGAACCTTTTGAAAAAGGTTCCCTGGACCCTTCAAAACTTTTTGGCGCGCTTCGCGGGATCGTGCGAGCGCGAAAATTGTTGTTACAGCTATAAATCCCCACTCCCACCATCTTCACTTCTTAAAATGCGCAAGCGCACCCAAAAAGTTTCGGAGGTTGAGAGGGGATGGGGGGGCCGGAGGCCGTCCTCGACTAAACGGCTTCTACGCCCTTCACTTCGGGGATTTCCTTGAGAACAATCCGTTCAATGCCGTTTCGCAGGGTCATCTGGGACATGGGACACCCCTTGCAGGCACCGGTCAGCCTGACACGGACCACGCCGGAATCGGTGATTTCCACGAGTTCCACGTCACCGCCGTCAGCCTGAAGCATGGGCCGGACCTTGTCCAAAACAGTTTCCACTTTATCGCGCATGTGAGCAGCCTCCGTTTCTTGTATTCGGACGGAAGAAGTAAAGCCTGGGGGCGATGATGTCAAACAATACGCTCGTCAGACACGCCCGGACCGATCAAAAACATGCGGCAGTGTGTCGAGGTGATTATTCGATGAGAATACCGAAGGCCTCTTCCAGCTCTTCGTCCAGGTCCTCGACCATCTCACCCATGCGCTCCGGGGTAAATCCCATGGATTCCCATACACCCCTGTCGGGAGGTTGCACAAAATACTCGCCACTGGAACCGACCCCCAACCCGGTGGCAAGGGTTTCGGCGCAATGCACCAATAACGGCTCGGGCTCCTTCTGATTGGCCTTGGGCTGGTGGTGTTCCAGGACCGAGGCCACCAGCACAAAGGGGAAATTCCATTTCCTGAGCAGCATGCCGCCCAGGGTCGCATGGTCAAATCCAAGCAGGGCCTTTTCCTCCACAAAGAGAATCTCATCCTTGACACGGGCATGGACATGCACGGCCATGGCCCGCTCAGGCTCGGCCTGAAGCAGGATGAGCTGGCCGATATCGTGCAGCAATCCGGCCACGAAGGCGCGCTCGGGATCGCCCTTGCCAGTAACTCGGCACAACCGGCGAGCGATCAGGCCGCAACAAATTGAATGCTTCCAAAACTGCTCCATGTCGATGACATCGGCAGGCACGTCCTTGAACAGGCTCATGACCGACGTTCCCACGGCCAGGGTGGAGAGCTGGTTGACCCCGACCACGGTGACAGCCCGGGAAATGGTGTCGATCTGCATGGGCAGGCTGTAAAAGGCGGAGTTGACCATGCGCAGGAGAAAAGCGGTCAGACCGGGGTCCTGACTGATGATCTCGGCCAGATCGTCGGCCGATGTAGCCTTGCCTCCGATGGCCTGCTGCAATTCGAGGAAGACCTGGGGCAGTGCCGGGAGTTGGTGGTCCTGACGCAGGATATCCAACGGGTCCAACGGCTCCACCTTGGGAAGCGGGCTGTCGGAGGCTTCGGGCACATACCGTTCAGGATTCAGAGTCATGTCCAGAGCCACACGCTTGGCACCGAGCCGGGCAAGACACTTCAAAGATTCATCGGGACTCTTTATAAACTTGAACCGCTTGGACAGCAGCTTTTTTGCTGCCTCAAGGGTCTCAGGCGTGATATCAACACCTTTCTCCGGGGTGACATTTTCGACTGCCATGTATCAATCCTTGAGTTTTATGAAGCAAGCCAGTGTTTGACCATATAAAAAAAGAGACTGAACAAAAAGCTGTTTTTAATAAACAGGTGTTTAAAAGCAGCCTGCTACATCAGTTGGAAATTGTATTGCATACGAAGACGGACCTGAAAGCCGTCACGGCCGCCCAAATCCTCGTCCGCGTCCTGGTAGGACCAGCGATTGAGCAGGGAGAGTCCCTCCAGGTCGCCGCTGAACGCATAGTCCAGGTTCAGGTTGTATTCGTCACGGTCAAAGGAGGCGCTGCGACCGGAATCGGGCGTGTCGCCGAAGACGGCCTTGACATTGGCCGTGAACCCCGCCACCCCGAGGCGCGCGAAATCATAGCCCGCGCCGACCAGCAGAGCCTTTTCCCCTGCCCGGTTGAAGGCGTAGCTCATCATGTTGTTGAAAAAGGGATAGGTGCCCCAGGAATTGCGGATGCCAGCCGAATTGTCCACCACGGTTCCGCCCAGATCAAAGGTGAAACCGCTGAATTTGAGGGTTCCCGTGAGTCCCGCTTCAGCGGAATTGTATTCGCCGTTGCGCTCATCGCCCACGCTGCGCTGGTCCACTCCCTGGAACATGACCGAGTATTCCATCCCCTCGGCGCTGCCGAACGTGTATTTGAGCTGGGTGAAAAAGGTGTTGTCCAGATCCGGAGCGTAATAGTTCCAGAACCGGGTGGGCAGTTTCTCCAGGACCTGCCAGTCCGCACCGGCCATGACCACGCCGCCCTTGGTGCCGTTCATCCCGGCCAGTTCGGTCATGGACTTGAACAGTTCGGTATCCCGGGCCTTTTCCTTGTCCACCCAGTAGAGACTGAGTTCAAGGTTGTCAAAGTCGTTTGATTTCACTCCATAAGCCTCGAAGGTCTGCGGGAGCATGCGGCTGTCGTTGCCGTTGATGAACGGCGTCTCGATACGCTGCCGCCAGTAGCGCCCCTCGGTCTCGTCATAGCGAAGCTTGATATAGGCCTCGCCCAGGGCAAAAATGCTGTTGTTCCTGCCGGTGAGCAGGCCGGTTCCGCCTTCATCCCGCTGGTTGAAGGTATCCACGAACGGCACAGAGGCGTACCCGGCAATCCCGGCTCCGACATAATCGGCCAGCCACGGGGTCTCGTACTTGAGATAACCGCCCAGGGCCAGGGACTCCTTGACGTCGTCAAAGCCGTCTCCCGTGTTCTTGTTCCGCTGGGTGAAGTAGTACAGTCGGGTCTGGCCGGTCAGGGTGCCGTATTCCGACTGACCAGCCTCCTCTTCCGCCGCCAGGCACGGCAACGCACAAAGCAAAACCACAAGACCGGCGACAACAACACTGAAGCACATGGGCATATTCTTCATCATAACGAATCCTCAAAGTATGTTTCATTGATAATCAGCGCTCATCCCGGGACAGGGTGAAAGCACCGCTGCCGCCGCAGACATGGACGCCATCGTTCCAGCGCAGGGAAGAATCGGCCCCGAAGAATCCGGCAACGTGCGTGCCGGAAAGACGCCGTCGCGTCCTCCGCGATGAAACGCATGAACACCAACTCATACGACATGGAGGAACCCTACCTTAGCGAAGTGAAATAAGTAAATGCCTAACGGTACATTCTAAAAGAGAAAATGCGGATTGTTTTCCCGTTCGTGAACGACCGTGGTCATGGGACCATGACCGGAATAGATGCGGGTTGCGGCCGGGAGGGGAAAGATGCGGGATCGGATGGAGCCGAGCAGGTCGGCAGAGTTGCCGCGCGGCAGGTCGGTACGGCCCACGGCGATCATGAACAGCAGATCGCCCACGAAGACGCACCCGGCGGCCGGGAAAAAGTAGGAGAGACTGCCGGGCGTATGGCCGGGCGTGTCCAGGACGAGCATGGTCTGACCGAGGACGGTTCGCCTGCCGGGGGCTATCGGGGTATACGGAAAATCGATGTAACCGTTGAATTCCCGGACCCCGCCCGCCTCAAAGGAAAGCTCTTTGAGAAACTCATCCCCGTCGCTGGCAAAAACCGGGACCGGGTATCTCTCACGAAGCTCCTTGACCCCGCCGATATGATCCATGTGAAAATGAGTCAGATACACCCCCTGAAGGTCGAGCTTCAGCGCATCGATACGATCAAGGAGCCTGTCCGGCTCGATGCCCACATCCACCACCACGGCCTGCCCGTCCATACTGAGCAAGTAACAGTTGGTTTCCTGGGGACCGAGGATGAAGGTCTCAATGGTCAGTTTTCCCATGGCTTGCCTTGAAGGAGGGGTGTGGCATATGACATCAGTACCGATAACGATTTCACAAGGATAAGAATGCTGTACTTTTTGGGCAACTGTCAAATGGATTTCCTGAGCCGGGCCATGGCGGCCCTGGGATTTGATGTCGCCTATCGCGTCCTCGCCTCGCCGCTGACCTATGCAAGCCACCCCGGACAGGTGCCGCCGGGGCTGAACCGCCTGGTCCGCGACATGAAGCTGCAAGACTTCTTCCATGACCGGCTGCCCGAAAACCAGTATCAAATGATCACGCCCGAGGACGCGTCCCCGTCGCTCATCGTCATGAACCTGTTCCACGAGAACACCCCGCTCTTCGTCCACAACCGCGACCGGTATATCTTCTTCATGGACCCGGCGGCCTGGCAGGACAAGCCGGAACTGGAGGCGTGGCTCAATGCCGAATGCGGCATGATCCAACCCAACCCGACAACCTATCTGAAGCGGTACGGCCAATTCCTGGAACTGGTCAGGGACCGGTTCCCCGACGTGCCCATAGTCGTGGTTTCGCGCCTCTCCCACTTCCCCGCATTCGGTCCCAACCCATACTCTTATCTTGAGGACTGGAACAAACTGAGCCGGGAGGCTCCGGCCCATTACCGGGTCTGGCAGAGAGGGTTGGACAAGGTCCACGTGCTGGATATGGACCGCGTTTTCGGAGGCATCTGGGCCGAAACCGAACAGCGCATCGAAACGCACTGCCCGTTTCTCAAGATCACGCTGGAAGAGACGAACGAGGTCATTACCGGGTTGCATGCCAGCCGGGACATGGAACACATCGGTTCCATGTGGCCGAAATTGGCCGGGAAGATAGCGAAGTTCATGGAAACAGGCGAAATCGCCTATGCCGCCGACGAAACCGTACCCGAAGAATGGAACCGGCCATGGCAGCCGAGCCGGATGGATGAGGACGCCATGCTGCAAAAGCTCGCCTCGACCGGCAATTATCCCTGGGCCGAGGCCGTGGGCGCGTTCTTCATGGATCTGCAAACGGATTACACCCCGCTGCTGGCCGGGACCGGGCATCTCATGCCGGTCTGCCACAACACCCTGCACATGATCAAGAACTACGGGCGCATCACCAGGAACCCAATGCTGGCGAAATGGTGCGACGCGCACAGGAAGACCGCCGAGCAGTTCACGGACAACGGTCCCCTCTACCGGACGGACTACCTCCGGCGCATCGACGAGATCAAGGCCTCGGCCCTGGGCTGAGCTCGGCCATCTTCGGGTCAAAGGACCCCGTACGCCTGTATCCGTCTGCCGACTCGAACAATCGCCCCTGTCAGGGGCTGAAGTGTCTTTTGTGATTGCCTGTCCACAAAATAACAAAAAACCTATACACAACTCAACAGGCGATGTATGGTCACCCCAAAAACCAACCCGAAAGGAGGTCAACATGGCAGTCACTGGTTTTAAACTTGTCAGCGAGGGGGGGCAACTCCGGGTTGCCCACGGTCACGGGCATTACCACACGGCGAACAGCGTATTGCTCAGGGACATCGGGGATCTGATCGACACGGTTGCAAAGGGAAAGACCGATGCCGAAGTCTATGAGATCAAGAAACAGGTGGAACAATTCTATTGGACGGTGAAAGACGCCGTCGGCATCGAAGACATCAAACAGATGTCTTCGATCCTGGACACCAAAATCAAAAAAATCTGACTCCTGCCCCCCTCCATGCGGAGGGGGGAAGTATCCCCATGAAGCATATCAAAAAACTCAAAAAGGGATTTCTTGTTCTTGAACCGGACAGCCTGTCCTGGGTCATTGCCGATTCGCACAGCGAAGCAGTCCGATTCCGATTTTCCGAGGCTCAAATACGAGAGCGAAAGGACGCCATACAGCGAGACAGGGCCAACAGGCGTCTTGATCTGGTTGAATTGCACATATCTCACAAGTGCAATCTCGATTGCCGATATTGCTATGTCCCCAACAGCCTCAAGCGGCAACCCACGCAGCTTGCCTATGCCGATGTGAAATTCATACTGGGAAAAATCGACGGCTACTCGAAAATCACGGGGAAGCGCCCGGCCATCAATCTCCATGGCGGCGAGCCGACACTCCATTACGAGATGATCAAAAAAATCATCACCGAGTATGGGGCGGATTTCAAATTCGTCATGCAAACCAACGGCTCGATCCTGAATGAGCGCCAGTTGGATTTTTTCATTTCCAGACAGATTGATGTGGGATTTTCGATCGATACGCTCTCGGGCAAATGTCCCGTCAGACAGGGACTGGACAACTCCAGGGTAATTCAATCCATTGGGCACATGTGCGCCAACGGCTGTTCACCAAACATTCTCGTCACCCTGTCAAAATTCAATGTCAAGACGGTCCCAACGTTGATCAAAAAGCTCCACGCCATAGGCGTATCCAGCCTGACGCTCAACCCGATCACTCCCTACACGGACGATGCCGCCGAACACATGGCCCCCATGGAGGACGTTATTTCGACGTATCTGTCATGCGTCGGGTATGCGCTGGACACGACAAGAAACGATCCGCACCATCCCCTATTCATAAACCACATGGAATCGTTATCGCTTTCAATACTGACCAATCGATCTTCCAGTTATTGCGAAATGAGCCCCTGCGGCGCGGGCAGCCTGCTGGTCGTCATAGGTCCCAACGGGCAGGTTTGGCCTTGCTCAGGAGGAATATCCAACCAGAACATCACCTTGGGCAACATTTTTGAGGAAGATCTCCTGGAGATGCTGCACAGTGAAAACAACCGGATCTTTCCCCGGCGCAATGTCAAGGATATCCCCGGGTGCAGCGACTGTGCCTACAGACAGATCTGCGGTGCCAACTGCCCGCTGCCCGCCATAAACAAGGGCCAGAGTCAGGGAGTCAAATCAGATCTCTGCCAGCTTCGAAGCACGCTGATCGATTTCATCTTCGATTATATCAGCACCCCGGGCACGGACATCCTGGACTTCATGTCCTACCAAACCAGAAAGAGTCTTCTGGGAGCCCATTTCGACGCCACCGAACCGGATAATCCCTTGATAGAAACCGGAACCTGAAGAATCGAACTCATCTTCGGGTCAATCCGTATTTCTTGAGCTTGTACTGGAGCGTGCGACGGCTGATTCCAAGGGCGTCCGCCGTGCGTTCGCGATGGTTGCCGTTCTCTTCCAGGGCCTGAATGATGGCCTGCTTCTCAGCCTCTTCCAGATTGGCCGGACTGGACTGTGGCGGGACGATGTGCACCATGTCCATCATGATACCGTCCTCACGTGCACCGGATATCTGGGGCGGCAAAAGGTCCGTACCGAGCGCATCGGAACGGGACAGGATCAAGGCCCGCTCCAGCACGTTTTCCAATTCACGGACATTGCCGGGCCAGTCGTACCCGGACAGGGCGTCGAGAAAGGCAGGGGTCACCGTGCGGATGATCTTGCTGTTCTTGTTGCCCAGGCGGCGCAACAGGAAACTGACCAACAGGGGCAGGTCTTCCTTGCGTTCGTTCAGTGGCGGGATACGGATCTCCAGTACCGCCAGCCGATAATACAGGTCTTCGCGGAACCTTCCGGCCTCCACTTCCCTTTTCAGATTGCGGTTGGTGGCCGCGATGATGCGGGTGTCCACCTGGATGGTCTTGACCGATCCCAGGGGTTCGATGGTTTTTTCCTGAAGGACTCGCAACAGCTTGGCCTGAAGCGCGCCGGGCATTTCCCCGATTTCGTCCAGGAAAAGCGTGCCGCCGTCCGCCAACTGGAACCGGCCGGGTTTGTCCTTGACCGCGCCGGTGAACGCTCCCTTTTCGTAGCCGAAAAGTTCGGACTCCAGCAGATCGTCGGGCAGGGCCGCGCAGTTGACCTTGATGAGCGGCCTGTCCGCCCGGTTGCTCGCCCGGTGCAGCCCTTCGGCCACCAGCTCCTTGCCGGTTCCGCTCGGCCCGAGGATGAGCACCGTGGCCTCGGACGGCCCGGCCTGACCTATGAGATCGCGGACCCGCTCGATGCCCGGACTGGTGCCGATGAAATCCGGCTCACTGCCGACTTCGGCCCTGAGGCGGGCGTTTTCGTCCAACAGCTTGTGATATTCGTAGGCCTTGCCGAGCACGGCGGTCAGTTCGTCGTTGTCCGCAGGCTTGGTCAGGTAGTCGAAGGCCCCCCGCTTCATGGCGTCCACGGCACTGCCCACGGAGCCGAACGCGGTCAGCAGGACCACGGGCATACTCGGTCTGCGGATCTGCAATTCCTTGAGCAGCTGCATCCCGTCCATGCCGGGCATCTTCATGTCCACCATGGCCACGTCCGGGTAGGTTCCCGACTCGGCCTCCTCGGCCAGCACCGTCAATGCCCGCTCTCCGGAATCAGCCTCAAGGACGGTCCACCTGTCCTCTTCCAGCACCGCCCGAACCATCATCCTGTGGCCGGGTTCGTCATCGACGATGAGGGCAATACGATCTTCAATCATGATGCGTTCCTTCTTTGTCGCCTTCATTGACATCAGGGAAAAACAGTTTCATTTCCGTCCCGTATCCTTGCTCGGACTCGATGATCACCCGCCCCCTATGGGCGCGCATGATGTTCTGAACAATGGCCAGGCCCAACCCCGTGCCGGTTTTCTTGCCCGTGACGAACGGCTTGAACACCTCGTCGCGAATATCCGGGTTCATCCCCGGACCGTCGTCGGCCACGGTGATCCAGATTCCGCCGCCGTCCCGCACAGAAGTCAGGTGGATATGTCCGGGCTTGTCGCAGTCGGTGCACCCGTGAATGGCATCGAGACTGTTGGAGATCAGGTTGAGCAGCACCTGCCTGAGGGCGTCCGGGTCGGCAAAGACCGGGTCCGGCCCGAAGTCGAACTCAGGTTCGATCTGCTTGTCCGCAAAATCAAAGCGCATGAGCTGCTTGAGCGAGTCCCCCACCAGGGCGAGATCGATATACGAAGGATCGAGCTGGCGAGGCCGGGCCAGATAGAGCAGGTCCGTGACCACTCGATTGAGTCGGTCCGCTTCCTGGACCATGGCCGTGGCGTACTGATCCAGCGGGGCCTGCCCCTTGAGCTTGGTGGCGAACAGTTGAGCAAAGCCGCGCAAAGCGCTCAACGGATTGCGCACCTCATGGGCCACGCCCGCGGCCAGGGAGCCTATGGCGGCCAGCCGCTTGGCCTCGTTCAAATCCTCTTCAAGGGAACGTATCTCGGTACGGTCCCGGATAAGAACCAACAACTGCCCCAATTCCGGGGCTGCGTCTTCATCGTGTTCCTGAAATGGCAGGGACAGAATCTCAAGCTGACGGCCCTGATAGTCGAACTGCTCCCACTCATAGGGCACGGACAAACCGTTCTCACCCGCATGACGGCCAAAGGCGATATCATGCCAGTTGGCCCCGATGATCTCGGGCGCAGGCCCGTCCCCCTCGGGGGCAAGGAATTTCTTGGCCGAATGATTGGCGGCCATGACCTCCCCATTTTCGGCCAGGGTGACCAGTCCGTCGGGCATATTGTCCAGAAGCTTGCTCTGGAACCGCTCAAGGCGGACCAGCTTCCGACTGGCACCTCTGCGCCGCAGATAGGCGAATGCCAGCGACCAGAGCACCACAGCGGCCAGAAACACGTATCCTGTCTGGTAGGTGGCGGCCTGCCGATACTGCCTGAACTGGCGCATGTGTTTTTCCGCGTTGAGACCCACCACAAGAAAGACAAGCGATGCGTCGTCTTTTTCATGCATCATGCCCGCCCCCATGCCCCGGCCCAATCCACGGCCCTGGCCCTGATTGCGACCTTGGCTATGACCGTTAAGCCCTCCCGGAGGGACCAGTCCGGTCAGGGCCGCTATGTCAGACCGCACCTGAAGTCCCGAAATGAGCACGTTCGTCTTGTTCACCTCGGCCATGACGTGCCAGGCCCGGCCCGGTTCGATATCGTTGGTCACCAGGTCGGGCAGTTTGAATATGGGATGGATGCCCTCCTTGACCGAGGAGACCAGGGGCTGCCCGTCCAGGCCGAACAGGGTGACGAACTCGATGTCCTCGGATTTGGCAAGCTCGGTGAACAGCTCTTCGGTCATGGCCAGGAAAAGTGCGGACGACTGGCTGCCCATATGCACGGTGCGGGCAATGCGAAGGATGTTGTTATCCACGCCGCGCAGGATGGAATTGCCGGTCATGATCATATGATCCTCGACAATCCTGCGCTGCTGCGCAATGGACTGCCACGTCAGATAGAGACTCCCCAGTCCCAGCACGATGAGTGCCAGGACCAGGGCGACCAGCGGGCCTTTTTCCCGTCCGTCCGGATGAACGACATCCATGGCGTACCGCTACTGTTCCCTGATGAGCAGATAGAGGTCCTTGGGCGAGCCTCCGATCGTGTCGGAAAGGTCCTTGAGCGTGCTCTCGGGGGTGGCTTCCACGCCGGCGGCCTCGAGCTTGCTCAGGACTGCGCCCTGATCCAGTCCATAACTCGTGCACAAAGAGGAGATCGTCAGCTTGCCGGTACCTTCGGGAGGTTGCGGGGGCATCATTTCAAACGGATTAATGCCCTGCCCGGCACGGATGGCGTCGAACACATGTTGCGGGCTGACGCCTCTGGAGCGGGCAATGTCCTGCACCAGGGTCTGCTCATTGATGGACGTGTCGTATCCGGCCGCATAGAGGGAAGCCAGGGCCTTTTCCACGTCCAGTCCGAGGAATCCGCAAAATTTCTTGAGTGGGCTGGTTTCTGCATGGCCGTAGGGCGGATTCCCGTAGGTCTCGGTGGCCTCGTCCTTGATCTGTGCGCCCAGATCGAGCAACTGCTGCATGGGCGGCAACCCGGCCAGCGTGCCGGCAAACACCACGAACGTCAGAATGAAACTGATGATCATGGGCGCGGTCATGACCACAGTCTCGCGGGCCCGGTTCTTCATATAGGCCATGAGCGGCTTCCAGTTGAGCCAAATGTGCAGGAGCAAGGCAATGAGGAACAACGTTCCGACTGTGGTGTGGGTATCCCCCCACTGCGTCTTGGTCATGCCCAACAGATGCCAGTCCGCCCAGTAGGCCACCCTGCCCTCGGGAACAATGTAGAGAATCACGCTGGTGATCAGCGTGACGATGAAAGACAGGAGCGCGGTCAGGGATATAATTTTTCGGAACATAGTGAATCCTCCTCGGGTGACTGTACGACCTCAGCATCACTCAGTCGTATCTCCGGCGTACACGATTACGCTGTTGAAACTTGCGGGACAACCGGCGCACATGACCGACTGTCCCGCAATATCCTGTTTTCCGGTTAACGGAAAATCATTTCTCGTCTAGTTCATCATTCCGGGACCATATCCATGGCCGTATCCGCGGCCCTGGCCCATGCCTCTGCCGTAACCGGGGCCGTCGTCATCGCCGGAGAATCTTCCGTAGCCCTGACAATTACCGAAGCCTCTTCCGGCAGGGACACCCGCCTTGACCAATTCGGCGGACATGGCATTGCGCAGGTCCCACATCTGATTGCGCAGGGCCGAGATGTCGGATGTCAGCTTGCCGATCTTCTTCTCATCAGCGTTGCCGCCGTTGATCATGGCCTGCAGGACCGAATGCTTGGTCCACATCTGATCGCGCAATTCGTCGAACTGCGCATCGTACTTTTCAACAATCTGATCTGCGGCAGCCTGCTGCTCAGGGGTCAGCGGGACATACGCGCTGTTGGGACCGTAACCGGGACCGCCGCATCCCCGGCCATAACCGGGACCGGCCACGGCAAATGCGGCCATGCTCAGAACAAGAGCGATTGCCAGAGCAGAAGTTGTGATGTTTTTCTTGGACATTGTGTTGCCTCCAAATATTAAATTGTTCATGCAAACGGGAAGAGGAGTTTGCCTATCTTCTTTGACTTACATGAAGCAGGGAGTGTGCCAAACCCACAACCAACAGAAATATAAGATTTTTCACAAATACAACTTGTCGCCAAGACCTTTATATGTGCAGCATAATGCACACAGGCTGCACACACCGTATGCATATATTGCACATATGCAATTCGGTGTGCAAGCCCCGGCCCTTGACAACGACCGGACCGGACGCATTATTTTCGCAAGACCATACCATGAATTCCAGAGGATACGACATGCCCATATACGAGTACATCTGCCTCAACTGCGACAATGAGTTTGAGGAACTTGTCTTTTCACAGGATGAACCGGTGCCCTGCCCCTCCTGCCGATCTGAAAACACAGAAAAAATCATGAGCGCCTGCCGCGCCCGGGTGAAAGGCGGACCGAACCTGGATGCGCTCCAAGGGTCAAGTTGCGGATCAGGCAAAGGTTGAGGCGTATAACCCCTCGTCCCGGTCCGGGACGACTCCATTTCCTTCCCGCAAACAACTCCATGGACCGGGCGTACAGCCATTCGGCCCCGAGACTCCCCCGTTCACTTTCCTATCAAGAAATGCTAGTTGAACCGAACTGACGTTACCCCTGACCACATGAGGAACCTCCATGTCCAACCGACTCCCCTGGCCCGAATATTTCATGCGCATCGCCCATCTGGTGGCCCAGCGCTCCACCTGCACCCGCCGCGCCGTGGGAGCCATCGCCGTTGGTGACAAGCGCATCCTGGCAACCGGCTACAACGGGGTGCCGTCGGGCATCGCCCACTGCGAAGAGGTTGGTTGCCTCCGCGACCAGCTCGGCATTCCCTCGGGTGAACGCCATGAGCTGTGCAGAGGACTGCACGCCGAGCAAAATGTTATCATCCAGGCCGCCACTCACAGCCTGGACCTCAAGGGGTGCGACATATACTGCACCACGAAACCGTGCATCCTGTGCACCAAGATGCTCATCAACTGCGAGGTGAAGAACATCTATTTTGCCCAGAACTATCCAGACGAACTTTCCGAGCAGATGCTTGCGGAAGCAGGTGTGAACTATGTTTTCATGGAAGGCGATTTTACCTAGCCGGGGACCTTGCGCACCCATGGGCGCGTTCCCTTTTCCGAGTGGCGACCGGCACACAACCGGGCCTGGCCTTCGCGCCATGGGGTCCTGCCGCCTTCTCCCGTTCCTGTGCGCGAACAGAGCCGAATGCAGCGACCCGGCATCCGTGCAGGACATGAATATCCAACACGTCACCGGCCGGGCACCCGACAGCAGACAGCAGGCCACCCTGACGACGTTCAGGAACCACTTCCTGAGATCGGGCTCCATGTCCGTCATCCATGACGATCATTACGAAATCACCGGCAGCCATCCGTCAACGGAAGCCGAAAGCGGCGGGAACGGGCTGTACTTTCTGGACAAAAAGACAGACAGATGGGAAATGGGCTGGCATAAACACCCCATGAGATGCTGAGCACCCGTTCCCTTTCCTGGCAAGAAATGCTAGATGGACCAGATAAAACAGGCCGGGAAACAACCGTCCCAAGAGCTGTCCGGGCAGACGTGCGCAACAGTCGGAGAGATTAATGTCTTTACAGACGATTTCAAATAGCGAAGAGCTGTTCATGGCCCGAGCCGTGGACCTGGCCTATCAAGGCCGGGGAGCCACGGCCCCCAATCCCTGCGTGGGCGCCGTGCTGGTGCGCGATGATCAGATCGTGGCCGAGGGGTGGCACACCCGCTATGGGCAGCTGCACGCAGAGCGCAAGTGTCTGGCTGATGCCCGCAAGAAAGACGTGGACCCCAAAGGGCTGACCATGTTCGTCACCCTGGAGCCGTGCAATCACCACGGCAAAACCCCGCCCTGCACCGACGCCCTCATTGAGGCAGGCATCGCCAGGGTCGTCGTGGGCACCCGCGATCCCAACCCGGTGGCCGCCGGAGGCGTGGAAAAACTCCTTGAACATGGCATCAAGGTAAAGGTGGGCGTGCTTGAACAGCCATGCCTGGACCTCGTCGCCGACTTCCTGCTCTGGCAGCGTTCACACTCCCCGTTCAACATCCTCAAGATGGCCGCCACCCTGGACGGCAAAATCGCCTCCAGCCAGCGTAAGCCCGAACCGGTTTCCTGCCCGGAATCCTTTGCCCGGGTGCATGAAATGCGCGCACGGGTCGGTGCCGTGGTCATCGGCGGCAACACTTTTTACGCGGACGACCCGAGCCTGACCTGCCGCAAGAAAGGACTGGAAGCCGACTTTGTCCAGCCCTTCGGTGTGGTGGTAACTTCCAAACTGCCCGAGGATCCACCCCGGTTCGCCCTGTTGCGCGACCGGCCCGAACGGGCCATCTTCATGACCACCGCCACAGCCGCACGAAGCAAGGCCGCCGACCGGCTGCGCCAGCGCGGCACCTCTGTCTGGCCACTGCCTGGGCATTCCGGCGGGCTTTCGCTCTCCTACGGTTTCGAAAGGCTGCGATACGATTGCGACTGCCACTACACCCTGTGTGAAGGTGGCGGAAAGTTCGCACTGGCCCTCATAGAACAAAAGCTGGCAGACGAATTGGTTCACATCGTGACCCCGCGCATCCTGGGCGATGACACAGCCCCGGCAGCCTATTCCGGCCGCGAACATATCCCCATGTCCAAGGCCCTGAACTTCCGCATACTCAAGACGGAAGCCTGTGGCACGGACGTCATCCTGACACTTCGCTCGAAATGACCCCCCCCTTTTTCACTGGCAGGCCAAACTCCATTTTTTTGTTGACAATATGAACATGAGTTCATATTTATATTTTAACAAGAACAAGGAGGCCGACATGAATTTTGGGTACAAAAAGCAGGGAGACCACGTGTATTCGTGGCGCAAGCAATGGACCCTCGACAACCCGGTACGAGGCATGATGCACCCACCCAAGAAGCTCTTCGGCCACATGGTGGAACCTGGAATGACCGTAGTGGACACGGGGTGCGGCACCGGTTTTTTCACCATGGCACTGGCCAGAATGGTGGGAAACACAGGCACGGTCGTCGGCGTAGACATCCAGGCAGGTGCCCTGAACCGGCTCAATGAAAAGGCGGCCATGGCAGGCCTGAGCGGAATCATCAAAACCATGGAAAGCCGGGCCGACGACATGGGCGAATTGCCCATTGCGGACTTTGCCCTTGCAGCCTACATGGTTCACGAAGTGCCAGACATAGACACCTATTTCCTTCAGATGAGCCGGTGCGTCCGCCCCGGCGGCAGGCTGCTGCTGTTGGAACCGAAATTCCATGTATCCCCCGCGCATTTCGACACCGAGATGTCCGCCTCAGTCAGTGCAGGATTCGTCAGGGAATCCAGTCCAAATATTTTCCTCAGTCATGCTGCGGTGCTAAAGAAATCTTGATGGGAAACGGCAAGCGGAATATCCCCCCCCTCAAAGGAGCGCACGAATGACCAACGACACCACAGTCCGCATACCGCAACAGGCCCGGAGCATCGACAAGCGAAACCGCCTTGTCGATGCAGCCATGGACCTGTTCGGCCAAAAAGGATTCCAGGGGACCACTGCCAGGGAAATTGCCAATGCTGCAGGGGTGTCCGTGGGTACCTTCTATGCCTATTTCACCGACAAGAAAGCCATGCTTATAGAAATATTCACCCAGCACATGGCCAATGTCGACCATTCCGTTTTCACCGAACTGAAATCCCTGTCCGCAGGCAAAACCACCGGCCGGGAGCTCATGCGCTGTGTGGTCGAACTGGGGCACATATCGCACAAGCAGTCGCCGGAACTCCTCCGGGTACTGCTTGCCATGCGCTACACGGATGAAGATTTTGCCCAACTCTCCGAACGGCAGGACAACGAACTGGTGGCAAAGCTGACCCGATTTCTCGAAACTCTGCGCAGCCATCTCCGGGTCGATGACCTGGAGGCCGCAGCACGGATCGTGTCCAATGCCTTTGAGGAAACCATGCACTCAGTGGCTGTCACCGGCCAAGCCATCGGCCGGGAACGGCTCTATGACGCCCTGGTCGACATGACAGCCGTCTACCTGTTTCAAAACCCGGATGCCCCCTTGTAACCTCCACCCGCCCCGCGAAACGTGATCCCGGCCTATCAACCTTGAACTTGCTATTTCAAACACAGTTAGCTAGTTTTGAGTAATGCAGGTAATATGTTTTCTGCTGGTCCTTTTGTTCTGTTTTTTTACAGATCCTCCATGTTCTGCAGACCAATCCCAGAACCCCGTTGCGTTCGTCTACTTCACAGAGGAATATGCGCCATACAATTACACGGATAAGGGCATACTCACGGGCTTGTCCGTAAACACGCTCAAGCTCATGTGGCAAGAGATGGGAGTGCCGGAACAGCCTATCAAAGTCATGCCGTGGGCACGGGCATACAGCAAAGTCCAGACCGAACCCGAAGCGGTGCTCTTTTCCGTCTTGCGAACGACCGAAAGAGAGTCCGATTTCAAATGGGTAGGCCCCATCGCCAAAGGCAGAATTTCCCTTTTTTCCCTGAAGCAGAATGACATTCGCATCGCTGAATACAACGACCTGTCCAAATACAGAATCGGCACCATTCGGAACTTCCCGGCGACGTCACTGCTGGACAAACATGGCTTTGACACCGTCATCAACGCTCACATCGAAAGCGGCGTCAAGATGCTCGATTCAGGTAGAATCGATGTTCTGGCCATGGACGATTACGCTTTTTTCTCAACGGCCAAAAAGATGGGATACCCTGCCGACCGCTTCAAAAGAATCTGGATTCTGAGCAAGGGAGACCTCTATATCATCTTCAACCCAAAAACCCCGGACACGCTGATCGCCCGTTTTCAAAACGCCCTGGATTCTGTCAAACAAAAACCGGCCTATCGGAACATGGTCAACCATTACCTTGACTAACTGCCGATTACACGAAAACACGCTCCTGAGAGTTTTTCGAAATGGATTACCATAACGATTCCCCTTTCCCCGACACGGCAACCTGTATCCGCTCATGCTGGAAAACCGTTTTCCTGCTCTCCCTCCTGTTCGGTCTGATTCTGGGGCAGGTTTGTCTGGCGTCGTCCTCAGCTGCACAGGAACGCTCCCTGGCCGACATCATTTATCTGACCGAAGAGTATTATCCGTATAATTACACTGAAAACGGCACCGTCACGGGTCTTGCAGTGGATCTGCTCAAACAGACCTGGGACCAGATCGGCATTCCCCACCAGCCCATAACTTCTCTGCCCTGGGCCAGGGCATACCAGCGTCTGAGGCTTGAACCTTTCACCATGCTTTTCTGCATGGCCAGGACTGTGGAGCGCGAAAACGAGTTCCTCTGGGCAGGCCCCATCCGAGTCGTCAGGTTCGTCCTGATCGCCAAAAAGGAGCGCGGTATAGCCATGAACAATCTGTGCGATCTCGCCGGTCTCAAAGTCGGCACCCTGCGTGACGATATCACGGACACATTGATGCAGGGGTACCGGGACGTCGCCAGGGTCGAACCCGTGGCCGACATGCAGCAGAACATCGACAAACTCATGGACGACAGGCTGGACCTCGTGGCCTACGAAGAGCGGAGTTGGCACAAGATGGCAGAACGAAACGGGTTTTCGCAGGAGGACTTCGATACCGTCTTCATCCTGCGCGAAACTCCCGTGTACTATGCCTTTCATCGGGCCACGCCGCCCGGCATCGTCCGGACCTTCCAGTCAGCCCTGGACAGAGTCAAGGCCGGACCGGCCTATCAGGAACTCCTGAACACCTACCTGGACTGATCCCGGATTTACACCCGCCCCGCAGACTGTTACAACTGCGTCATTCAACGCCTAAAGCGAGGTTTTATCTATGTTCACCGGACTGGTCATAGGCATGGGCCGCATCGATGCCGCCGACAACAGAGGCGCGGAAACGCGCTATCGCATCTCCACACTCTTCGACCTGCCTGACATCGAACCCGGCGAGTCCATTGCCGTGAACGGCACCTGCCTGACCGTGGAAACCTACGGTGACAATTGGTTCACCTGCTACGCCAGTAAAGAAACACTGTCGGTCACCAGCCTGGGCGGCCTGCGCATAGGGAGCACCGTCAATCTGGAACGGGCCATGGCCATGGGCGACCGGTTCGGCGGGCACATCGTCTCGGGCCATGTGGACTGCCTGGCCGAAATCGCCGAAGTGCGCCCGGCGGGCCAATCGAAAATCTACCGCCTGACCTTTGATGCGGCCAACGGCAAATACGTCATTCCCAAAGGGTCGGTAACCCTGGACGGCATCAGCCTGACAGTCAACCAATGCGCCCCCACCTGGCTTGAGGTGAACATCATCCCCGAGACCCAGAAGATGACCACCATCTCCGACTGGACGCCCGGCACCAAGGTCAACATGGAAACCGACATCATCGGGAAATACGTGGAACGCATGGTCTCCCCCTGGGTGAACGACCAGCAGACCGAGGCCAAAACCGGCATCACCATGGACTACTTGCGCAAGCACGGCTTCTAGCCCTTCTGCACCGACTTCAAGGCCACGTCTTCGAGCGTGCCCTTTTTCAGTTCCCCCCGTTGACCTGGTTCACGCGCAAAGCTATGAAGCAAGAGATTGCCGGTTTAACCAGTCAGCAGGAGGATTTCACATGGGCACTCTCATTTATCTCGTCATATTGATCGCCGTTGTCATCGGCTTGTGGAAGATGTTCGAAAAAGCAGGCGAATATGGATGGGCATGTCTCATCCCCTTTTACAACCTCTGGGTCCTCAACCGCATCGGCGGCAAAGAGTGGTACTGGTTCGTCGGCTACTTCATCCCGGTGGTCAACCTCGTCCTGCTCCTGCTGCTTTCCTTTGCCATTGCAAAGAAATTCGGCCTGCCCATCATTTTCGGGGTCGGGATTTTCCTGCTGCCCTTTGTTTTCTATCCGATTCTCGGATTTGGTGATGCCCGTTACCAGAAGTAGCGGGCTTTCGCTTCGGGCAACCGGCCTTGAGGAATAAGGAAGGCCGCCCAGGGGGCGGCTTCTTGTTTTGGGATGTGCGCCTTTGGCGCGAGAGGCATTGTTTGGGGCTTGCCGCCCCAAAGGCATTCCATGTCCTTCTTCGCGGATGTGTGCGTGTTCCCCTTGCAGCAAGTCTGAAGAAGAGCCGTCGCTCATCGCTCCTCCATGTTTTTTTTCAGCCCTCCCGGCGGGGTTCTTTTTTGGCTGAGCCGCCCCAAAAAAGAACCAAAAAAATGCGGCTTTGGATTTTGGCCGCCCGGTGATCGGCGGCAAGAAGCTGATCGATTCGGGGTGGCTCCCTGCCTTGGCCTATAGGCGCTTCCCCTCCCTGACGTGACCCGTCAAGCCACATCCCCTGACCCCGGCAAAAGAGCCGCCGCCCCTTCATCGTCAGCTTCTAGGCCTTCCGATCAAGGGCTGGTGCATTCGTTTGCCGGGAGGTCTGGGCGTTGGCGGGAGGGCTTGCTGTCGTAGGGGGAGGCTTGTGCGGGAGGGGGG